>JAEFAK010000033.1 GCA_016287555.1 Oscillospiraceae bacterium | reverse complement strand
CTTTCCTATGACCCAGTCGATGCGGTCGTAGTCGGGATGGGAGGGCTCGCCGACGCCTATCTTGACGCGGATGAAGTCGCTCCCGCCGAGCCTGGCTATGAGGCTCTTTATGCCGTTGTGTCCCCCGTCGGAGCCGCCGCGCTTTATGCGCAGCCTCCCGGGCGGAAGGGCTATGTCGTCGTGTATGATGATGACGTTCGAGCGCGGTATCTTGTAAAAAGCCGCCGCCGGGGCGACCGCGTCGCCCGAAAGGTTCATGAACGTCTGCGGCTTCATGAGGAAGACGCGCTGCCCGCCGAGCTCGCAGGTCCCGGTCAGGGCCTTGAAGCGCGCGCGGTCGATCCTGACGCCCTTTTTCGCGCAGAGCGAATCCGCCGCGAGCCAGCCCGCGTTATGCCGCGTCATGGCGTACTCCCGGCCGGGGTTGCCCAGAAATGCGACAATCCAGCCCGGAGAGCCGCTGCGCTGAGTTTTTCCGAACATAAATTCGCCTCCCTGCTATAAATAGAAATAATAGCATAAGCCGGAGCTGATTTCAATCGGGAAGAGCCCCTGCAAGCCTTCTTTTTTGCATTAAATCGAAAAAAGCTGGAAAAGCGCGCGCCTTTGTAGTAATCTTATAATGCGGTTTTGTGCGGCTCTTCCGATCCGGTCCCGTCATCCTGAAGAGCGGCGCGGGGCTCCTTCGCCGGAGCCCGGCAGGCAAAACCAAAAACTATATATTATATATAAATGTAGAGATACGGTGAAAGATATGTATTTTGACACTCACGCGCATTACGACGATCCGCAGTTCGACGCGGACAGGGAAGAGGTGCTCGCCGCGCTTTATGACGCGGGCGTGGAGCTCGTGGTCGATCCCGGCTCCGACGTGCGCAGCTCCCGTCTGGCCGCCGAGATAGCCGAAAAGCACGCCTTCGTCTACGCAGCCGCCGGCATCCACCCCGAGAGCGCCGCGGACTTCACTCCGCAGACCCTCGCGGAGATAAGGGCGCTCTGCCGCGGCGGCAAGGTCGTTGCCGTCGGGGAGATAGGCCTCGACTACCACTATGAGGACGCAGCCCCCCGCGAAGTGCAGCAGAGGGCGCTCTATGCCCAGTTCGAGCTCGCGGGAGAGCTCGGCCTGCCCGTCATCTTTCATGACCGCGAGGCGCACGAGGACAGCCTGCGCGCCGTCCGTGCCTTCCCGGGCGTAAAGGGCGTGTTCCATTGCTACTCCGGCTCGCTGGAGACGGCGAGGGAGCTGCTCGCCCTCGGCTGGTATATCTCCTTCACGGGCTCCATAACCTTCAAAAACGCCCGCAGGGCTCCGGAGATCGTCGCGGCCGTGCCGCATGACCGCATCATGATAGAGACGGACAGCCCCTATATGGCGCCGGTGCCCGTGCGCGGGAGGCGAAACGATTCCTCCTACATTAAATATATATGTGAGACGGCGGCGCGCTTCATGGGCATATCCGAGTCAGAAGCCGCGAAGCTGACGCTCGAAAACGGCAAACGTTTCTACGGGATAGAAAATTTCTGAAAAAGCCCCGAAAAAAGTATTGACATTATTGTATTCGTCTGTTATTCTGTCAGAGCGCCTTTTAGGGCGAAGGGGGAAATATGCCCCCGATGTGCGATGAAGCGGGAGATTGCTCGGCCAGTGCCCGAGGTAACTTCCGCAGAGTATGTCCGAAAGATCGGGCGACTGAGATTTTCAAGCTCCGATATGCCCACCCGCCCCCTCGGGTAAGTATATCGCCGCGCTCAGGAGCGACCGGCCATGCCGGTCGGAACTTTTGGGGCGGAGTGATACGCACGGCTTCGTTGATTGAAAATTTCGCACGTATGAACACTCACCATACGAAGGAGGAAAACCCAGTGGCAACCGCAAAGAAAATGATCCGCATCAGACTCAAGGCCTACGACCATCAGCTCATCGACCAGAGCGCCGAGAGAATAGTCGAGACCGCCAAGCGCACGGACGCGAAAGTTTCCGGCCCCATCCCTCTCCCCACCAAGAAGGAGGTCGTGACGATCCTCCGCGCTGTTCATAAGTATAAGGACAGCCGCGAGCAGTTCGAGCGCCGCACCCACAAGAGACTTATCGACATCCTTAACCCGACCCAGAAGACGATCGAAGCTCTCATGTCCCTCGAGCTTCCCGCCGGCGTCGAGATCGAGATAAAGCTCTGACGTTCCCTGCGCGCGACGCGCGCGACATTATTAAGAATGCCTGTCGTCCGCTGCTTGCGAGAGCGGACGGGGTCAAGTCGGAAGCCTCCGGCCGAATGCGAGCCATGCGATCCGACCAATAACCAAAGGAGGATATACTCATAATGAAGATGAAGAAAGCCATCATCGGGAAAAAGGTCGGCATGACCCAGATCTTCGATGAGACGGGCAAGGTCATCCCGGTAACGGTCATCGAGGCCGGTCCCTGCCCGGTGGTACAGAAGAAGTCTCCCGACAAGGAAGGCTACACGGCGGTCCAGCTCGGCTTCGAGGAGATCGAGGCCAAGAAGCTCTCCAAGCCGGAGAAGGGCCATCTGGAGAAATCCGGAGTCGCTCTTCAGAAGCACCTCAAGGAATTCCGCCTCGAGAACTGCGACGGACTCGACGTCGGCGACGTCGTCAAGGCCGATATATTCGCCGCCGGCGACAAGGTCGACGTGACGGGTATCAGCAGAGGTAAAGGCTACGCCGGCGTCATCAAGCGCTGGGGCGCCCAGAGGACCCCGACCAGCCACGGCGGCGGCCCGGTCCACAGGCACGCGGGCTCCATGGGCTCGAGCACCGATCCCTCCAGGATCTTCCCGGGCAAGATCGGCGCCGGTCACATGGGCGTCGAGCAGGTCACGGTCCAGAACCTTGACGTCGTCAAGGTCGATCCCGAGCTCAATCTCATCGCCGTTCGCGGCGCGATCCCCGGCCCCAAGGGCGGCATCGTGTATATCAAGAACACGGTGAAGAACATCACCAAGAAGCCCGGCGTTCAGACCGTAAGCACCAACCCGCAGAAGAAATCGGCCAAGAGAGCGTAAGGGAGGAGACTGACAATGCCTAAAGCCAAAGTTTTCAACATGGCCGGCGAGGAGCTCCGTGAGATCGAGCTTTCCGAGGCCGTGTTCGGGATAGAGCCCAATGAGGCCGTCCTGCATGAGAGCGTCAAGAACTATCTGGCCAATCAGCGCCAGGGAACGCAGAGCGCCCTGACCCGCGGCGAGGTCTCCGGAGGCGGCAGGAAGCCCTGGCGTCAGAAGGGAACAGGCCGCGCCCGCACCGGCAGCACCCGCGCTCCCAACTGGACGCACGGCGGTATCGCGTTCGCGCCCAAGCCCCGCAGCTACCGCTACTCGCTCAATAAGAAGGTCAAGCGCCTTGCCATGTGCAGCGCGCTCAGCGCCAAGGCGGCCGACAACGCCGTCATCGTCGTGGAGGATCTCTCCATGGACGCCATCAAGACCAAGGATTTCGTGAAGTTCCTCGACGCGGTCAGCGCGAGCGGCAAGTCCCTCGTCGTTACCCCCGAGGTCCGCGAGAACGTCGTCAAGAGCGCGCGCAACATCCCCGGCGTGCAGACGACCATCTCCGGAGTCCTCTCTCCCTATGACATCCTCAACGCCGGCTGGTTCATCGTCGATGAGGCCGCGCTCCGCGAGATCGAGGAGGTTTATGCCTGATGAAGACATCCTATGACATCATTATAAAGCCCATCATCTCCGAGCAGTCGATGGAGGCGGTGGACCTCAAGAAGTACGCCTTCAAGGTAGACAAGACTGCCAACAAGACCGAGATCAAGAAGGCCGTCGAGGAGATCTTCGGCGTCAAAGTCGAGAAGGTCACCACGACCAACGTCCCCGGCAAGAAAAAGCGCCAGGGCCGTTATCCCGAAGGCAAGACTGCCGACTGGAAAAAGGCCGTCGTCAAGCTCACCGACGACAGCAAGACCATAGAGTTCTTTGAAGGGATGGTGTGATGAATAATGTCCGTTAAGACCTACAAACCCATCACTCCTGCCAGAAGACACATGACCGTCTCCGGCTTTGACGGCGTGGATAAGAAGGCCCAGCCGGAAAAGAGCCTTGTTGAGATTCTCAAGAAGAACTCGGGCCGCAACAGCTACGGCAGGATCACCGTCCGCCATCGCGGCGGCGGCAACAGGCGCAAGTACAGGATCATCGACTTCAAGCGCGACAAGTTTGACGTCGAGGGAACCGTCCAGCGCATAGAGTACGACCCCAACAGAAGCGCGTTCATCGCCCTCGTCGAGTACGCCGACGGTGAGAAGCGCTACATCCTCGCCCCCGTGGGCGTCGCTGCCGGCGACACGGTCATCTCCTCCGAGCATGCCGATATCAAGCCGGGCAACACGCTCCCCATCTCCGCCATCCCCGTCGGTACGCTCATCCATAACATCGAGCTCTACCCGGGCAAGGGCGGCCAGCTCGTCCGCAGCGCGGGCGGCTCGGCCCAGCTCATGGCGAAGGAGGGCAAGATGGCCCAGGTGAGGCTTCCCTCCGGCGAAGTCCGCTACGTTCGCATGAACTGCCTGGCCACCATCGGCCAGATCGGCAACCTCGATCACGAGAACATCTCCATCGGCAAGGCCGGCCGCAAGCGCCACATGGGCATCCGCCCGACGGTCCGCGGCTCCGTCATGAACCCGGTGGACCACCCCCACGGCGGCGGCGAAGGCAAGTCCCCCGTCGGCCGTCCCGGCCCCGTGACCCCTTGGGGCAAGCCGGCTCTGGGCTACAAGACCCGCAAGACTAAGAACCGCAACGACAAGTTCATAGTCAAGCGCCGCAACGCTAAGTAAGGAGGGAAAATCAGATGAGCAGAAGTATCAAGAAGGGCCCGTTCGCGGCTCCCGAGCTTTTGAAGCGCGTCGACGAGATGAACAAGACCGGCAACAAGACGGTCATCAAGACCTGGTCCCGCGCGTCCACGATATTCCCGTCCTTTGTCGGCCACACGATAGCCGTTCATGACGGCCGCCGTCACGTCCCCGTCTATGTGACTGAGGACATGGTCGGCCACAAACTGGGCGAGTTTGCTCCCACGCGCACCTTCAGAGGTCACGCCGGAAGCAAGACCGGTAAGTAAGGAGGCAGTCACATGGAAGCGAAAGCACACCTCAGATATGCGCGCATCTCTCCGCGCAAGGTCAAGATAGTCTGCGACCTCATCCGCGGCAAGGACACCCGCACTGCCGAGGCTCTCATGCAGGCCACCCCCAAGGCTGGCTGCGAGCTCATGCTCAAGCTGCTCAAGAGCGCGGTCGCCAATGCCGAGAACAATAACGAGATGGATCCCGAGAACCTCTACGTCAGCGAATGCTTCGCCAACCCCGGCCCCATCCTCAAGAGAGGCAGAGCCAGGGCCAGAGGCAGCAGCGCCAGGATACTCAAGAGGACCTCGCACATCACCATCGTCGTTGCGGAGAAGGAGTAAGCTATGGGACAGAAAGTTAATCCTCACGGCCTGCGAGTCGGCGTCATCAAAGACTGGGATTCCCGCTGGTACGCCAGAAACGAAAAAGTCGGCGCTCTTATCGCCGAGGATTTCAAGATTCGCGAATATCTTAAGAAGACCCTTTACAGCGCGGGCGTTCCCAAGATCGAGATCGAGCGCGACAGCGCGAAGGTCCGCATCTATATCCACTGCTCCCGTCCCGGCGTCGTTATCGGCAAGGGCGGCGCAGAGATAGAGAAGCTCCGCCTGACGCTTGAGAAGATGATCGGCAAGCCGGTCGCCCTCTCCATCGTCGAGATAAAGACCCCCGACACCAACGCTCAGCTCGTCGCCGAGAACATCGCCCAGCAGCTCGAGAAGCGCATCAGCTTCCGCCGCGCGATGAAGAACGCGATGCAGCGCGCCATGCGCATGGGCGTCCGCGGCATCAAGGTCAACGTGTCCGGCCGTCTGGGCGGCGCCGAGATCGCCCGCAGCGAGCACTACCACGAGGGCACCATCCCCCTCCAGACTCTCCGCGCCGACATCGAGTACGGCTTCGCGGAGGCCGCCACGACCTACGGCCGTATCGGCGTCAAGGTCTGGATCTACAAGGGCGAGGTCCTCAGCCAGACTCTCCGCTCCACTCCGAGAGTCATGGATATGAACAGAGCCAACGACCGCAGGAACAATGATCGCCGCAATCGCGGCGGCAACCGCCGCGACGGCAACCGTCAGGGCGGCGGCAACCGCGGCTTCGGCGGCAACAACGGCAACAACCGCGGCGGATACGGACAGCGTCCGCAGGGCGGCTACAACAACGGCCCGAGACCCCAGGGCGGCGCAAGGCCCCCGAGGCCCCAGGGCGGAACTGCCCCGAAGGAAGGAGGAGCTAACTGATGCTTCTGCCTAAGAGAGTTAAATACCGCAAGCAGCAGAGAGGCCGCATGACCGGCGTCGCCACGAGAGGCAACAAGGTCACCTACGGCGAGTTCGGCCTTGTGGCGCTGGAGCCCGCGTGGATCACCAGCAATCAGATCGAAGCCGCCCGTATCGCCATGACGAGATACACCAAGCGCGGCGGTCAGGTCTGGATAAAGATATTCCCGGACAAGCCCGTCACTCAGAAGCCCGCCGAGACCCGTATGGGTTCCGGTAAAGGCTCCCCCGAGTACTGGGTCAGCGTAGTAAAGCCCGGCCGTGTTCTCTTTGAGATCGCGGGCGTCGGCTCCGATGCCGCGCATGAGGCCATGCGTCTTGCCAGCCACAAGCTGCCCTGCAAGACGAAGGTCATCGCGCGCGAGGAAGAGACAGGCGGTGAAGAATGATGAAGGCAAGTGAAGTTCGCTCCCTGACCAAAGACGAGCTCAATACGAAGCTCGGCGAGCTCAAGAAGGATCTCTTCTTCCTCAGGATGCAGCACGCAACGAACCAGCTCGACAATCCGGTCAAGATCACCGAGGTCAAGCGCAACATAGCCCGCGTCAAGACCGTCCTGCGCGAGAAAGAGCTTGGAGGTAACGACTGATGAACGAAGTCAGGAACACATCCAGAAAAACCAGAGTCGGCAAGGTCGTTTCCGACAAGATGGACAAGACGATAGTCGTCGCCGTCGCTGAGCATGTCGCTCACCCGCTCTATAAGAAGATCATCCGCAGAACCTATAAGCTCAAGGCCCACGACGAGAACAACGAGTGCGGCATCGGCGATACCGTTCGCGTGATGGAGACCCGCCCTCTGTCCAAGGACAAGAGATGGCGTCTGGTCGAGATAATCGAAAAGGCTAAGTAAGGAGGCGCCGAAATGATACAGGAAGAAACTTATCTGAAGGTCGCCGACAATACCGGCGCCAAGGAACTCAAGACGATCCGCGTGCTCGGCGGCTCCCGCCGCAAGTACGGCAATATCGGCGATGTGGTCGTGGCGTCCGTGCGCAAGGCCGCTCCCGGCGGCACCGTCAAGAAGGGCGACGTCGTCCGTGCGGTCATAGTCCGCAGCGCGAAGGGCGTCCGCCGCGCCGACGGCACCTACGTCCGCTTCGATGAGAACGCGGCCGTCCTCATCAGGGAAGACAAGAACCCCCGCGGGACCCGCATCTTTGGGCCCGTTGCGCGTGAGCTCCGCGACAAGGATTATATGAAGATCCTGTCTCTGGCTCCCGAAGTCATATAGGGGAGGGCAAGAGAATGAACGTTAGAACCGATGATACCGTTATCGTCCTTTCCGGTAAGGACAAGGGCAAGCAGGGCAAGGTCCTCCGCGCCATGCCGAGCGAAGGCAAGGTCATAGTCGAGGGCATCAACGTTGCCAAGAAGCACAAGAAGCCCCGCAAGCAGGGCGAGCAGGGCGGCATAGTCAAGATGGAGACCCCCATCTACGCCAGCAAGGTCATGCGCGTATGCCCGAAGTGCTCCAAGCCCACCAAGCACGCCGTCAAGATTCTTGAGGACGGATCCAAGGTCCGCGTCTGCAAGAAGTGCGGCGAGACGATATAAGGGAGGATCAAGGATATGCCCAGACTTAAAGACAAGTATATCAACGAAGTCGCTCCCGCTCTTATGAAGAAGTTCGAGTATAAGAGCCCGATGCAGATCCCCCGTCTCGAAAAGATCGTCATCAACGTCGGCTGCGGCGATGTCAAGGACAACGCCAAGGGCCTCGAGACCATCGTCAATGAGATCTCCGCGATCGCCGGCCAGAAGGCCGTCGTCACCAAGGCGAAGAAGTCCGTCGCGAACTTCAAGGTCCGCGAGGGCATGAACGTCGGCGTGAAGGTCACGCTCAGACAGGACAAGATGTGGGAGTTCCTCGACAGGTTCATCAACGTGGCTCTGCCGCGCGTGCGTGACTTCAGAGGCATCAACCCCAACTCCTTCGACGGGCGCGGCAACTACGCGATGGGCGTGCGCGAGCAGCTCATATTCCCCGAGATCGATTACGACAAGATCGACAAGATCCGCGGCATGGACATCGTCATCTGCACGACTGCCCGTACCGACGAGGAAGCCAGGGAGCTTCTGACCCTTATGGGCGCTCCCTTCACCCAGATGTAAGGAGGACGCGAAAATGGCTAAGAAATCTATGATCCTCAAGCAGCAGCGCCCCGCGAAGTTCTCTTCCCGCCGCTACAATCGCTGCAGCCTCTGCGGCCGTCCCCACGCCTATCTGCGTGATTACGGCATCTGCCGTATCTGCTTCCGCGAGCTGGCCTACAAGGGCCAGATCCCCGGCGTCAAGAAGGCGTCCTGGTAATGCCGAGCCCGGTCCCGGGCGAAGCTCCAAGATAAACATCCACGGCACGATGGCGAAAGGCCGTCCCGCCTGACGGGACGGAACCTCGCCGCGTCAACCGCGAAAGCGGTAACTCTAATAAGGAGGAAATCCCACATGCAGATCACCGATCCCATTGCGGATATGCTCACCAGGATCCGCAACGCAAATTCAGCCAAGCATGACTCCGTGGATATTCCCGCCTCCAACATGAAGAAGGCTATTGCCGAGATACTGCTGGAAGAGGGCTATATCAAGAACTATCAGATCATCGACAACGGTACCCAGGGCGTCATCCGCGTCGCTCTCAAGTACAACGCCGGCAAGGAGCAGGTCATCTCCGGTCTCCGCCGCGTTTCCAAGCCCGGCCTCCGCGTTTACGCCGGAGCCGACGAGCTTCCGAAGGTCCTCAAGGGCCTGGGTATCGCCATCGTCAGCACGTCCAAGGGCATCATGACCGATAAGAAAGCCAGAGAGCTCCATATCGGCGGCGAAGTCCTTGCGTTCGTGTGGTAAGGGGAGGTAACGAGATGTCCAGAATAGGAAGAAGCCCGATTACCATTCCCGAGAAGGTCGAAGTCAAGATCGACGGCAAGCACATCTTCGTCAAGGGCCCCAACGGCGAGCTCGAGCGCACGATCCCCGATTGCATCAGCGTCGAGAATGACAACGGCGTCCTTCACGTTACCCGCGAAAACGACACCAAAGAGCAGCGCAGCCTCCACGGGCTGACCCGCACCCTAATCAATGACATGGTCGTCGGCGTGACCCAGGGCTTCTCCAAGGAGCTCCAGATCAACGGCGTCGGCTACAGGGCCAGCAAAGAGGGCAACAAGCTCGTCATGGTGCTCGGTTTCTCGCACCTGGTCAACGTCGAGGAGATCCCCGGCATAACCATCGATGTGCCCGACCCCAACAAGGTCATCATCAGAGGCATAGACAAGCAGAAGGTCGGCCAGTTCGCTGCCGACGTCCGCAACAAGAGACCGCCTGAGCCTTACAAGGGCAAGGGTATCAGATACGCCGATGAAGTCGTCCGCCACAAGGAAGGCAAGACCGGCAGTAAGTAAAAGGAGGTGTACCCACAATGATAAACAGACCCAAGACAGAGGAAGCGCGCCGCAGGCGCCACGCCCGAGTGAGGGGCAAGATCTCGGGTACGCCCGAGAGACCGAGGCTCAACGTTTACCGCAGCCTCAACCACATCTACGCTCAGATCATCGACGACGTGAACGGAACGACTCTCGTCTCCGCCTCCACCGTCGAGAAGGAATTCACGGATTTCGGCGGCAACTGCGACGCGGCCAAGAAGGTCGGCGAGACCGTTGCCAAGCGTGCGCTCGATAAGGGCATCAGCAGCGTGGTATTCGACCGCGGCGGCTATGTCTATCAGGGCAGAGTCAAGGCTCTGGCCGACGGCGCCCGTGAAGCCGGACTGCAGTTTTGATCGGAGGAGGCAGAAAAATGGCATACAACAACGACAGAAACAACAGACGCCGTGAAGAGGAGCCCTCCGAGTTCACCGAGAAGGTAGTCTCTCTCAACCGTGTTTCCAAGACGGTCAAGGGCGGCCGTGTCATGAAGTTCTCGGCGCTCTGCGTCGTGGGCGACGGCAAGGGCCGCGTCGGATACGGTCTCGGCAAGGCCAACGAGGTCTCCGAAGCCATCCGCAAGGGTCTTGAGGACGCCAAGAAGAACATCGTCACCATCACCCTTTCCGGGACGACCATCCCCCACGAGGTCATCGGCGAGTTCGGCGCCGGCCGCGTTCTGATGAAGCCCGCCCCCGAAGGCACCGGCGTTATCGCCGGCGGCGCTGTCCGTGCCGTGGCCGAGGCTGCCGGCATCAAGGACATCAGGACCAAGTGCCTGCGCTCCAACAATCCCAACAACGTGGTCGCCGCGACGATGCAGGGCCTTCGCTCCCTGCGCAACGTCGAGCAGGTCGCCAAGATCAGAGGCAAATCTCCTGCCGAGATCTTGGGTTAGGAGGGTGTTGCAAATGGCTAACCTTAAAATCGAGCTCGTCAAGAGCCTGAACGGAAGACTCAAGAAGCACGTGGCGACCGCCAACTCCCTCGGCCTGAGGAAGATCGGCTGCGTCACCATCCAGCCTGATAACGAACAGACCAGAGGCAAGATAGCCCAGATCAGCTATCTCGTCAAGGTTACGGAAGTGGAGGCGCAGTAATGAAACTGAGCGAACTTTCTCCCGCCCCCGGCTCCGTCAAGGAGACCAAGCGGAAGGGCAGAGGCATAGGCTCCGGCAACGGCAAGACCGGCGGCCGCGGCCACAAGGGCCAGAAGGCCCGTTCCGGCGGCGGCGTCCGCGTCGGCTTCGAAGGCGGCCAGATGCCCCTCGCCAGGCGCATCCCCAAAAGAGGCTTCAACAATATTTTTGCCAAGCCGCTTACTTCTCTGAACGTGTCTGCTCTCAACCGCTTCGAGGACGGCACGGTCGTTGACGCCGAGCTGCTTGTCAATTCCGGGATCATTTCCAAATGCCTGTACGGCGTCAAGATCCTCGGTCAGGGCGACCTTACCAAGAATCTGACCGTGCGCGCGTCCGCTTTTTCCGAGGCTGCGAAACAAAAGATCGAAGCGGCTGGCGGAAAGGCGGAGGTGATATAAGTGTTTCAGGTATTTCGTAACGCCTGGAAGATAGAGGAGCTGCGCAAGAAGATCCTCTTCACGCTCTTCATCGTCCTTCTGTATCGAATCGGCAACGCCGTACCCGTTCCTTATATCAACGTCGAGATGCTGCGGACTTATTTCGATAATCTGCAGAATACGGTGCTCGGCCTGTACAACGTCATGAGCGGCAACGCGTTTTCGAGCGCGACGATCTTCGCTCTGTCGATACAGCCGTACATCAACGCCTCGATAATCATCCAGCTGCTCACCATCGCCATCCCCGCCCTTGAACGCATGTCCAAGGAGGGCGGCGAGGAGGGCCGCAAGAAGATCGCCTCCATCACGCGCTACGCCACCGTCGTGATCGGCCTTCTCCAGGGCTTCGGATACTATTACCTCATCAGCCGCAACGGCATGCTCATGTCCAACGGCGTCTGGGAAGCGATAGTCATCATCATCACGTTCGGCGCCGGCTCCGCGCTTCTGATGTGGCTCGGCGAACAGATCACCGAGTTCGGTATCGGCAACGGTATCTCGATCATCCTCTTCGCGAGCATCGTGTCCCGTCTGCCCAGCGGCGTCGTCTCCATGGTCACGAACCTCAGAGCCGGCTCGCTGCACTGGCTCGGCTTCATCGGCATCATCGTCGGCGCGCTCGCCATTATCGTCCTGATAGTGTACGTGTCCAACGCCGAGCGCAGGATACCCGTCCAGTACGCAAAGCGCGTCGTGGGACGCAAGATGTACGGCGGCCAGAGCACGCACCTTCCCATGAAGGTCAACATGTCCGGCGTCATGCCCATCATCTTCGCCCAGGCCATCGCTTCGCTTCCCGCTACGATCGCCTCCTTCTGCAAGGAGCCCGCCGCCGGGACGTTCTGGGCCGGCTTCCTCAAGGCGATCGACACCTCGTCGGTCATCTACATGGTGCTGTACTTCCTGCTGATACTCGGATTCAGCTATTTCTACGCTACTATCCAGTTCAACCCCATCGAGGTCGCCAACAACCTCAAGAAGAACGGCGGCTTCATCCCCGGCTTCCGTCCGGGCAGACCGACCAGCGATTTCATCCGCAAGGTGCTCAATAAGATAACGCTCTTCGGCGCTATCTACCTCGGCATCGTCGCCGTCCTGCCGCTGATATTCAGCAGCGTGACCAAGATGACGGGCATAGCACTCGGCGGCACCTCGATCATAATCGTTGTCGGCGTCGCTCTCGAGATCGTCCAGGCCCTCGAGACCCAGATGCTCATGAGGCACTACAAGGGATTCCTTGAATAAGGAGGAAACGTCATGAAGATAGTCATGCTCGGCCCTCCGGGCGCAGGAAAGGGCACTCAGGCCGCGCTTCTGGCGCAGCGCCTCGATATCCCGACGCTTTCCACGGGGAATATCCTCCGCGCCGCCATCAAGGAAGGCCTTCCCGTCGGCCTTGAAGCCAAAAAGTATATGGATTCGGGCAAGCTGGTCCCGGACGACGTCATAATCGGCGTCGTCAGGGACTACCTGGCCCGCGAAGAATTCGCCTCCGGCGTCATTCTGGACGGTATGCCCAGGACGGTCAATCAGGCCGAGATGCTGGAGAAGATGGGCGTCGGCATAAGCGGAGCCCTCGCGCTCGACATCTCCGATGAGGAGATCGAGGCGCGCATGTCCTCCCGCCGCGTCTGCCTCAACTGCGGCGCGACCTATTCGCTGACCGTCAACCCGCCCAAAAAAGA
>JAEFAK010000237.1 GCA_016287555.1 Oscillospiraceae bacterium | reverse complement strand
CAAAAACTGCATGGACGGCGTGCCGCTCGCGGTCAACGCCGTCGGCGGGAGCTTCAGCACGAATTACGGCGCTGTCAACAAGGACCTCGACTGGCCCTACCTGCGCCTTTTCAGCGACGGCTGGATATTGGGATCGCATAACTCCGACTCGATCAGCTCGTTTTACGACTGGTACAGGCCCGGCGCGGACGCCGACGGGCGTCTCGCCCTTGAAAAGCTCATAAGCTTCGAGACGGAGGGAGCAGAAGGAGAGGGAGATCACGGCGAAAACGTTGCGCGCTGGACGGTGAACGGCGAGGAGGTATCCCGGGCAAAATTCTATGCCGCCCGCGCCGCCTTCCTGATCGAGCTCATGGAAAAGACCGAGTATTACGTCCGCTGGGACGGAGCCGTGCGCGACTGCGGCGCCGCGCCCGATCTTGAAAAATTCGAGCGCGACGCCCGCGGGCTGCTCGCCTCGTGGGACCCCGACGTGCCCGCCGCCTTCGCCTCTCAGCGAGACCCGTCGCTCGACGGCGCGCTGACGCAGGCCGAGCTCGACGCGCTCAACCTGTGGTTTGATCCCATGTTTGCCAGAGACAACGTCCTTTCTCCGACGGAGATGAGCTGCTTCTTTACCTCGTGGTATGACAGGGCCGAAGACCTCGACCTGCGGGAATTCCTGCGTTATTATCCCAACGGCACCGTCACGGAGGAGGCGGACGAATTCGAGGCTCTTTCGAAGCTTGACAACTGGCACTGGCCGTTCCCGGGAGCCGAAAGCGCGGATAAAATGCCTGTGCCGATCCACAGGATACCCCGCGCGAACGTCGATGCGACGCTGAGCGAATACGCCGGCATCACGACCGCCGACCTCACGGGCGTCGGGGCGGAGCGCCTCATCTATCTCAAGGAATTCGACGCCTATTATAACTTCACGAGCGACTTCGGGCCCGGCACCTTCAAGGCGACCCGCGGCGAGCGGGACGGCGATAACATAACGCTCTATAATGAGACCGACGGCGGGACGGCCGTCCTGCGGCTCGAAAACGTCGGCGGCCGATGGCTCATCAGAAGCCATACGCTCATCGTAAGCTGAGCCGAAAAAGAAAGGAGCGCGCGCAATGATCACGTTCAGGAAAGTCCTCAATATCGTACTGACGGTCGTCGTCCTCGGGGCAATGTGCTTTTTCATCCTGAATTACGCGCTCGTCACAAAGCGCGATTTTACGGGCGAATACAAGGAGCTGACATCGACTCAGAACGCGGCGGTCACGCTGAAATACAGGACAGTGCCCTATCTGCTGAGGGGGGAGCTGAAGGGAAAGCTCCTCGTACATTCCGAACACGACAGGTGGAGAGAAAACGACAGGTGGGAAGAATTCGACTTTTTCGGCAGCGAGTATAAAAACTATTTCCTGAATCAGGACGAGAAGGACAGCGGCATGAAGATCGCGAGCGTCGAGTGTTACTTCGCCCCGCGCAACAGTTTTATCTCAACAAAGTTTTATTATGACGGGAAGAAGACCGTCCTTTTCATCAGATCGGACGAGATCGTTTTCCGTTCCGACGGCTGGGACCTGCCCGACCCGGAATGAGCGGACAAATCGCGCCGAGCCTTTCGTCCCCCGTTTCTGCGGCGTGGCGCGGGCGCGCGCTCCCCGCGAATGCCGCGCTGAAACGATGCGCGTAGGGAGCGACGCCCTCGTCGCTCCGCTCCCCAAAGCCTTCGGGAGGCTTCGAACGCAGCAAAAAGCCCGCGTATCGGACGATACGCGGGCTTCGTTATGCCTTTTTACATGATCTGCTGCTCGACGAGGTTGGAGACGCCGTACTTCTCGCGCAGGCGGGGCTTTTCTATCTTGCCCGTCGGGTTGCGCGGAACGTGGTCGAAGATTATCTCGCGCGGCCGCTTATAGCGCGGGAGCGCCTCGCAGAAGGCCGCCATCTCCTCGACGGTGGATTCGCAGTCGGGCTTGAGCTCGATTATGGCCGCGGCTATCTCGCCGAGGCGCTTGTGCGGACGGCCGATGACGGCGACGTCCTTTATCTTGTCGTTGGCGCGGAGGAAGTCCTCGATCTGGACGGGGTAGATGTTCTCGCCGCCGGAGATGATGACGTCCTTCTTGCGGTCGACGAGGTAGATGAAGCCCTCCTCGTCCACGCGCGCCATATCGCCGGTGTAGAGCCAGCCGTCCCTGAGCACCTCGGCGGTGGCCTCCGGGTTTTTGTAGTAGCAGAGCATGACGCCGGGGCCCTGCACCAGCAGCTCGCCGACCTGGCCCTGCGGAACGTCGCAGCCGAGCTCATCCACGACGCGGACGTTCCAGCCGTAGCCGGGCACGCCGATCGCGCCGACCTTGCGGATGTTGTCGACGCCGAGATGGACGCAGCCGGGCCCGAGGGATTCGGTCAGGCCGTAGTTGG
>JAEFAK010000032.1 GCA_016287555.1 Oscillospiraceae bacterium | reverse complement strand
TGAGGACGGCGAGGCCGCGCCCCGTCAGCGGGAGGAAGGTATGGCAGCGCGCGCCGCAGAGCTTGCCCGTAAAGGGCGGCTGGACCTTGAGCTGCGAGATGAGCTTCGGGCGCGTCGGATCGGATATGTCGAGGATGATGCCGCCGCCGCCGAAATAGCCCATATACAGCTTCGTCGGGTCGGAGGGGTCGAGCGTGCAGGCGTGGCACATGGCCCAGTCCTTCTCCGCGTCGTGGCCGACGGGATAGGTGCCCTCTATCATGCCGTCCTTGAACTGCTCCGGCATCCACCAGCGGCCCGCCTCGAAGGGATGCTCCGGGTCGGAAATGTCGAGGATGCGGACTATGAAGCCGACGAAGCCCGGGCACTCGGCGGGCATATAGACGTACTTCCCGCCGTTGTAGGCGAAGCGGTGGACGCCCATGCCGTTGGGGACGCCCGTATCCCAGCTCGAGAGCAGGCGCGGATGCTCCGGATCGGCGGCGATGTCATATATCTGCAGGCCGCCGAGCGCGGGATCGCCGGGATTTATCCCGTGCAGGAACGGCACGCCGCCGCCGAGAGCGACGATGAGCTTGCCGTCGGCGACCTGTATCTTCGGCGTGGACTGGGCGAAGTAGACCTCCGGGTCGCTGACGTAGACGCAGCCGACGACGGCGGGCGCGGCCGGGTCGGTGACGTCGACTATGTTGACGCCCGCGCCCTTGAACGAGCCGCAGTACATATAGTACTTTTCGCCCGTCTTATAAAGCGCCATCTGGAAGGCGTTGACGCCGTTCAGGTCGGAAAACCCGACGACCTCCATGTTCTTGATATAGCCTTTGTTGGTCTCGCTTTTTGCGTAAAAGGGAACAGCCATCGCGTTATTTCCTCCTCAGGGCTTGCTCGGCGCGATGAAATCGCGGTATTTCTGCTTTCTCGCCTTGGCCTCGTCGGTCGCCATGAGCTCGCGGGACTCGCCCTCGTTGCGCATGATGTCGTCCCCGTGGATGAACTTGCCGGAGATGGAGTCGTGCGCGTGGGGGATCCACTTTTCCGCGTCGAACTCGAAGACGTACTTCCCGTCCTCGAACTTCATGACGCCCTCGGTGCCGCAGAGGCAGCAGATGGCGGTGCCGTTTTCCTCGAGGTAGAAGTTCTTGCTGTGGCAGTAGGGGCAGACACCCGCCGGGCCCTTATAGTCCTCGTTGATGATGCCGTGGCCGGGGACGAAGGTCCCGTCGGCTATCTTCTTCGCCGCGGCGGCGAGGTCGATGCCCATCTGGTGCGCCTTGGCGACGGCCTCGTCGTTCATGATGATGCTCAGCGACCAGGGGAAGAGCTGATTGTCGATGACGGTCCATTTCGGCGTCAGCGCGAGCGTCGCGAAGTCGCACTGGATGCGGGTCGCCCAGTCGGAGCCGCCTATGCCCATGAAGGAGATGACCTTCTCCTTGAGATAACGCGGGTCGATGGGCTTGCCGCCGTTTTCCTCGGCGATCTTCTGGGCTATCATGAGATTGCCGCGGTCCATGCGGGGGCCGAAGCGGTCCATGAGCGTATGATGCAGGCCGGGGCCGCATTTTTCAAAGATGGGCGCGGCGTAGATTATGCCGTCGGCGTCGAGCATCTTGTCTATGAGCCACTGCATGTCGTCCTTGAGGACGCAGGCGTTCCCCTTTCCGGAGAACAGGCCCATGACGCAGGCCTTGCAGCCGGTGCAGTGCTTGAGGTCGAGCTTCATGATGTTGATAAATTCGATCTCCGCGCCGGCCTCCTTCGCGGCCATGAGCGCCTCCTTGCAGAGGGAATCGTTGGCGCCGTTGAGCGTTCCGGCGGAAAGTCCGAGTATTTTCATTTTATATCCTCCTGAATCAGATTCGGGTTCAGCGCATCGTTATATAGCCGCGGTACTGGGTGAGGTTGTCGCTGGCGGCCATGTCGGGCAGGAACATGCCGACTATGTTGAAATTCGGCTTGAGATACGGGAAGCGCTCCGTCTGCGCCCACGCGGGCTTCGGCAGCGCGTCGGCTGCGTCGACGGCGGTCTTCCACTCCTCGGGCCCGTCGAACCAGAGCTCGACGAGTCTGTGGAATCTGCAGCCGACGACGTCGTGATATATCTTCGAGGTCACGAAGCGGTTGACCTCGGGTCTGTCCTTGAAAAACGGGACGAGCTGCTCGCGGAACCATTTTTCGCCCGCGGCCTCGTCCGGCCATTCGACGACGAACTGCCAGCGGTAGTTCGGGCCGTCGTCGAGCGTGCGGCCGGCGCCCTTGAAGTCCTCCTCCCAGTTCACGGGAACGTGGGCGAAGACGAAGGGCGGCATGTCGCCGCCGCCGGAGGCGCGGTGGGTGTCCCCGTCCATGTTCGCCTCGTGGGAGAGGTCGACGCCGTCGTCGGGGATCATGCCCTGCCAGCGCAGGACCTCGACGGGCATGCGCTCGGTAAAGGCGTTGACGCTCATCTCGGGCGTCATCTCGTTCATGAGCCAGTAGTGCTCCGTCATCTGCATCCGGCGCGTGCCGAACCTCTCGCCTCCGGGCGGGACGGGCAGCGCGTTATAAAAGGCGTACTTGGTGACGTAGGGGCCGAACTTGCTTATCGAGTCGGGCACGTGCATCGCGTAGAGCCAGTGCAGCAGGCGGTGGCGGTATTCCTCGCGCACGCAGTCGACGAAAATGACGCTGCGCATGGGGCGGTATTCAAATGCCATGTTTCTTCCTCCGGTCGGATAAAAAGCGCCGGGAAAGCGCGCAGCGCGCTTCCCCGGCGATCTGTTTTCTTTTTCGCGCCCGTGCGGGGACGGCGCGGCGATACGGATTACTTTCTGCCGACGAGGACGTCGTCGAGGGGCTTGCCCGCGGCGGCGCGGTACTTGTCGTCGGTCTTCTTGACGTTCGAGGGCTTGAACAGGAGGATGAGGATGACGCTCACGACGCCGGCTATCGCAACGAAGATGAAGGGGCCGGTAACGTCGGGGATACCCTTTCCGAAGAGCATGGTCGCGACGATCATCGGGCCGAAGGCGGACAGCAGGCTCGCCACGGGGTTGACGCGCGCGAAGACGCTCGGGAAGTCCTCATGACGCCAGTACTGGACGGCGCCGGAGACGGTGAAGTTCGAGGAGGCGCCCATGAACACGGCGAGGCAGGCCAGCGCGATGAGCAGGGGCGGCAGGGAATGGGTCTTGCCGCCGATGACGCCGAAGATGCCGGAAATGACCATGACGATGGTCGCGATGAAGATGGCGCGCTTCGTGCCGAGCTTGGTATCGAGGACGCCGAGCAGCCAGCTGCCTATGCAGGCGATGATGCACACACCCAGCATGACCATGCCGAACTCAGCCGAGTCGGAGGCGAAGCCGAAGGTGCCGAGGATGGTGGTCGTCTGGCTCATCATGCCGATGGAGGTCATCAGCAGGAAGCCCATGGGCAGGGTCAGCGTCCAGAAGGAGCCGGTGCCGAGGGTGTGGCCGAGGGTCCAGACGGTGGTCTTCTTGTTCTCGATCTCCTCCTCCATCATGGCCCTGGCCATCTCGGGAGTGAAGGAGCGGTCGTTGTCGCGGAAGGCTCCGCACTGCTCCGGATAATCCTTGACGAATATCGCGCCGATGAGCAGACCGACTATGCCGACTATGAGGTACGGCAGGAAGGCGCCCGCGACGTTGGGTCTGTGCAGAGTGGCCATCGTGGAGAACACGGCGGTGGCGAAGGGGGCGAGAAGAGCGTTGCCGATGGGGAAGGCGAACGTGACTATGCCCATGACGGTGCCCTTCCTGCGGGGGAACCACTGGCCGATGAGGATGCCGATGGTGAACGTGCACCAGACGGTGACGATGAAGCTCTCAAGGAAGTAGGCGACGAACCAGAGCGTGCCCGGCTGGATGAGCATGACGCCCAGCGCGAAGACCAGGGACACGATACCGAGGACGACGCCGAGGACCTTTATGTTCTTGACCTTGTTTATGTTTGCCGAGAGGATGAGCTGCGTGCCGATGCCGAGTACCTGCGCTATGGTATAGAGCGTTGCGACGAGCTGCGGGTTCTGCGGGCTGTACATCTCCGACAGCGCGTTCATGGGCCAGTTGGTGAAGGCCACGAACACGATGTAGGCGGTGAACTGATACAGGATCAGCATCCAGCCGCGGAAACCGAAGTTGATGCTTTTCTTTTGCTGCATTGGTTATTCCCCTTTTTTCTTATTTCAAACCGCGTTTCCCCGCGGATCGATCCGAACATGAAGTGCTTACATATTAAATAAAGTACGGTTTATTCATTCTATCATGCCGGCGCGCTTTTGGCAAGCTTTCCCGCGCCTTTTGCCGGAGCAAAAAAAAGGCCGCCCCGGACGCTCTCGCCCGCGGCGGTCCTTTTCGATTTTCAAAGATGCTTTTCGATGAAGCTCACTGTGTTGGCGTAGGCCTCCATGCGGTTTATCTCGTTGTATATCTCGTGCCTCGCGCCCGGATAGACGACGAGGGCGACATCCTTCACGCCGAGGTCTTTATACTGCTTTTCAAGCGCGTAAAGCCCCTTGCCGCAGTCGCTGACGGGGTCCTTCCCGCCGCCGTGGATGAAGATCGGCAGGTCTTTGTCTATCTTTTTGAGCTCCGAGGGCTTTGCCATGACGGCGAAGCCGCCCGCCATCTCGCGGAAGAACGACTTCGAGCATACGAAGCCGCAGAGCGGGTCGGCGATGTACCTCGCGTTGGACTCGCCGTCGCGGCTGAGCCAGTCGAATTCCGTCTTCGGGCTCTCGACGGCGGCGTTGTACGCCCCGAACGAGAGCTTGTTCATAAAGGGCGACGGCGCGGACTTGTCCCTTGCGAAGGCGCAGACGAGGCCCGCGACGGGCTTTGCCGCCTTCATGACGGGCGTCGCGGCGCTCGAGCCGGAGAGTATGAGGCCCTTTATCCCGCCGAAGCGCTCTATATAGAGCTGCGCGAGAAAGGAGCCCATCGAATGCCCCAGCAGGAAGACGGGCTTTCCCGTCTCCCGTCCCGCGAGAGCGACGAGCTCGCTGAGATTGGAAACGCATTTGTCGAAGTCGCCCCTGTCCATATGGCCGGGCTTCTCGGCGTACTTGCCGTGGCCTATCTGATACACCGCGTAAACGGCCGCGCCGCGCGAGACGAGAAATCCCGCCAGATCGTCGTAGCGCTCCGGGTGCTCGGCCATGCCGTGGCTTATGACGACGGCGCACTTCGGCTCCTCAGCCGCCCATTTGAGATAATGCACGGCGCCGCCGGAAGCGTTGGTGAAGACTTCGTCGGTCATGCTTTTCACCTCAGTCGTCGTAGTTGTCGTAATTGTGGAAATAGGTCTCCGTCTCGCGTATATACCCGTCGGGCTGGTTACCGTCCTCGTCGAGCCGGAATTCGCCCTCATAGAGGACGAGCGTCCAGTCGTTGAGCATGTAGATGAAGTGGTCGCGGAACTTGTAGTCCGGGCCGATGAGGCGCAGGTGCCAGTCTATGTCGGCCCATTCGCCGATGGGCTCGTCGACGTACCAGACCTCCATGTTCTCAATGTCCATGTCGGTGTAGTACCCCGTGTCGACCCAGTGGATGTCCGCGCGCAGCTCCGCCCCCTCCTCGGAGAAGACTATCGTCGAGCCGTCGCTGACGGTGCGGTAGTAATCGTCGCCGGGGGCCTTCTGAATGTCGATATGCCAGACCCTGCCGAGCAGGTCCTCCGGAGTGGGCATGAAGTCCTTCTCCGTCCTGCCCGAGCCCTCGCGGACGTACCAGGCGCGGCTCGTGCCGGGCCCGCCGTCTATCTCAAAGAGCGAGGTCACGACGAGGGTGTCGGAGGGGTCTATATAGGCGACGTAGTCCGTCCTGCCATGGACTTCGTCCTCAGCGCCGTACTCGGCGCAGAGTATCTCCGCGTTCTCGCCGGGGGCGAACGACACGGGCATGAAGGGCGAGGAGTACGCTATGTCCTCCGCGCCGTCTTCGTCATACCAGCCGTACTCATAGACGCAGCCGAGACCGCCGTCCTCCGCAGGGGAGAAGATCATGCGGGCTATGATGACGGTATAATCGACGTAGCCCACGTCGCCCTCGACCTCGTACTTGACCCGGAGCCACGTCCCCGCCAGAGCGTGCATGAGCTCCCGCTCGGCCTCGGGGATCTCCGGGGTCGGCTCGGGCGTTTCGGTCGGCTCCGCTGTCGGCGCGGCGGTCGGAGCGGGCTCCGCCGTCGGCGCGGGCTCCCGCGTCGGCTCCGCCGTCGGGAGCGGAGTTATATTCGCGCAGGCGGCGAGCGTCAGCGCGAGCGCCGCCGCGCAGAGGATGCTCAGCAGCCTTTTCATCTTATTCGATGGGGAGCAGGATGTGGATCTTTCCGCCGGGCGCACGGGTCTCGCTGCGCTTTTCAGCGGAGTCGAGAATGGCGCGGACGGGGCCGACCTGCCTGGCGCCGAGGCGCTCCATCTCCTTCTCTATCCCGGCGACGGCCTCCTCGACGGAGCCGAAGTCGCTGTCGATGGTGAAGCTCGCGGCCTTCACTCCCGGCACGAGCACGACGTCGGGATCGTCGAACTCCTTGCGCAGAGGCACGCAGGCCGTGATCTTCACGGCGCGCTTGGAGACTATCTCGCGCAGATCGGTCTGGTCATAGAGCAGAACGACGGGCAGCGAGTGGTTGATCGGGCAGCTGCGGGACACGGCCTCGAAGATGGCCTTGCGGACGAGGCCCGAGGCGCCTTTCGGCGTGGGGGCGATGCGGTCGCTCATGGTGAAGCAGAACGTATCGGGCGTCTCGGTGGTCTCGGTCAGGATGACGCCGGGCTGCGGCAGGCGTCTGCCGAGCTTGGTCATCATGAGCTCGATGGAGTTGCGCTTGGCCTCGAGCTTGTTATAGAGCTTCTGCAGGCCGTCCTTCTCGCGCAGGCCCTCGTATATCTCGGCGTAGGTGAAGCCGAAGTCCTTGAGGTTCATGATGTTGGAGATGGCGGCGATGTTATCGACGTTGTAGTAGCGGTATCCCGTCAGCTCGTTGACGCGGGCGGGGGTCATGAGGCCGGCTGCCTCGAGGCGGCGGATGGTATTGTCGCTGACGCCGAAGCTCCTCGCGACCTCGCCGATGGGCAGTTCGGTCCTTTCTTTCTTCTTCTTCATTTCTGTTTCCTCCTTTGCCGTGACGGCACAAAAAACGTTAGGTCTGCCTGCCCGCATTAATATGCGGTTGATTATCTTGCCTCCATTTTATACTCCCCGCGCGGCCCTTGTCAACAAAGTCTTTCAGTTGGAGTAAGACTTTTTTGAAAAAATGGCGTCCGCGGGCGGCGGAGAGGCCGGATAAGCGGCAAAAAAGCGCGGCCGCGCGGCCCTGCCGCGCAAAAGGGGCGCGGCCCCGAGCTTGCTCAAGGCCGCGCCCCTCCGTATCGTTTTCGCGTTCAGTCCATGCGGTACTTTACCGTCACGCTCGCGTTTATCTCCGTCTCGCCCGGCTGGAGGACGGGCCCGGCGATGTTGTCTGCCTCGTCCATGGGAAACGCCATGTTCGCGTCCCGCCCGTATTTGGCGGAGGCGTCCTGCCAGCCCTCCGCTACGGAGACCGGCTCGCCGAGCTTTTTCCCTGCCGCGGCAGCTATGGCCGCGGCCTTTTCGCGCGCGGCCTCGACGGCCTGCGCGAGCGCCTGACTGTAAGCCTCGTCATAGCCGCTGCAGAGGAAGGTCACGCTGTCGACGTTGTTTATCCCGGCCTCAACGCAGGCGGAGATGAGCTTCCCCAGGTCCTCGATGTCCTGATCGCGGACGGACATGGACGTCGTCACGACGTATCCGATTATCCTCTGTTCCCCTTTTTCCGACCAGTCGTACTGAGGGTACATGCTGTAACGGTCGGTGCGGATGCTCTTTTCCTCTATCCCGCGGCCGGTCAGGACGTCCATGACCTTATTGACGGCCTCGGTGTTCTTCTCCTGCGCGGCCTCCGCCGTCTCCTCCTGCGTCGTCACGCCGAAGGATACCGTCGCCTTGTCCGGGACGAGGCGGACGGTGCTCGTCGCGGAGACGGTTATCTCCGGCTCCTGCTCGGCCGGAGCGGCGGCCGGAGACGCCGCCGTGCCCGCGCAGCCCGCGAGCCCCAGAAGCAGCATGAGCCCCAGCGCGAGGCAAATCATCCTCTTCGATGTATTTTTCATAACGTATACCTCCCTTGAGCTTTCATCTCGCAAACGCAAAGATCGATGTGCGGTCAGCCTTAAGACGCCGCACACCGATCAAAAGTTCCTCCGCGGCCCCGCGGCCGCTCTTTTCAGGCCTTCCCGTGCTCGGCCGCGTGGCGCTTCATGGCCTCGAAGGTCTCGTCGGAGATGTCGTGCTCCATCTTGCAGGCGTCGGCCGCGGCGGTCTCCTCATCGACTCCTATGCCTACGAGAAAGCGCGTCAGCGCGGTATGGCGCTCGTATATCTTCCCGGCGAGGGCTCGGCCCTTCTCCGTCAGGGCGATGAAGCCGTCTGCGTCCATGACGATATACTTATCCTCGCGCAGCCTGGCCATGGCCCTGCTGACCGAGGGCTTGGAAAAGCCCATGTATTCGACTATGTCTATGCTCCGGACGACGTTCTTCTTTTTCGAGAGGATGAGTATCGTCTCGAGGTACATTTCGCCGGATTCCTGGATCTTTGCCGCCATGGCGACAGCTCCCTTCCTTTGTCTTCAGGCATATTTTAGCAGACCGCGCGGGAAAAAGCAAGCTCCCGGAAGCGGCGGCAAACGGCGCGCGCCGGAGCCGCTTTTCCCCGAAAATTTTTCTTTTCGGCTATTGACAAGTTAGCGCGAGGTAACTATAATGTAGTCAACGGTTAGCGGTGGGCAACTGCTAACCGAAACAAATCCCTTTGAGTTAGCCGCAGCTAACTTGCACGGAGGTGAGCGCGATGATGCCGTTGGCTCTGGCGTCCGTCGGAGAGGAAAACGTCATACGGAAGCTCGGCGGCAGCCCCGAGGTCAGAAAGCATCTCGAAAATCTCGGTTTCGTCGTCGGCGGGACGGTCACGGTCATAACCTCCATGTCCGGCAACGTCATCGTCAAGGTCAAGGAGGCGCGCGTCGCGATAAGCGAGGAAATGGCGCGCCGCATCATGATTTAGAAAGGAGCGCAAAAGCATGAACACTCTCAGATCGGCCAAAATAGGCCAGACCGTCAAGGTCAAAAAGCTCCACGGCGAGGGCGCGGTAAAGCGCCGCATCATGGACATGGGCCTGACCCGCGGCACGGAGGTCTACGTCCGCAAGGTCGCCCCGCTGGGCGATCCCGTCGAGGTGACGGTCCGCGGCTACGAGCTCTCGCTCCGCAAGGCGGACGCAGAGATGGTCGAGGTCGAATAAAGAAGTGACAGCCGGCCGCCCTTGCGCGGCCGTTAAAGGAAGGACGAAACCATGAACATACGAATAGCTCTGGCGGGCAACCCGAACAGCGGCAAGACGACGCTGTTCAACGCCCTGACCGGCTCGAACCAGTTCGTCGGCAACTGGCCGGGCGTCACGGTCGAAAAAAAGGAAGGCAGGCTCAAAAAGCGCTCCGACGTCACGATAACGGACCTTCCCGGCATCTATTCCCTCTCGCCCTACACGCTTGAGGAGGTCGTCGCGAGAAACTACCTCATCGACGAGCGGCCCGACGCGATACTCAACATCGTCGACGGCACCAACCTCGAGCGCAACCTCTATCTGACGACCCAGCTCATGGAGCTCGGCATCCCCGTCGTCGTCGCCGTCAACATGATGGACGTCGTCAGGAAAAACGGCGACAGGATAGACACGAAGGAGCTCTCCCGCGCGCTCGGCTGCAGAGTCGTCGAGATATCCGCGCTCAAGGAGACGGGCGTCAAGGAGGCGGCCGAGGCCGCCATAGAGGCGGCGCAGGGCGGAAAGAGCGTCCCGCATCACGCATTCTCCGGCAGCGTCGAGCACGCCCTCGCGCACATCGAGGAGGCGGCCGTGCACGGCTTCCCCGAGGAGCAGCAGCGCTGGTACGCCGTCAAGATCTTCGAGCGCGACGAGAAGGTGCTCGCGAAGCTCGACGTCTCCGCCGAGGTCAAGGAGCACATCGAGGGCGACATCAAGGCCGTCGAGGCGGAGCTCGACGACGACGCGGAGTCCATAATCACCAACGAGCGTTATCTGCTCATAGCCGACCTCATCAAGACCTGCTACAAGAAGAAAAACGTCGGCGGTCTGACCGCCTCCGACAGGATAGACAAGGTCGTCACGAACCGCTGGCTCGGCCTTCCGATATTCGCGGTCGTCATGTTCATCGTCTACTGGGTCGCGATGGTCGGCGTCGGCGCCCCCGCGACCGACTGGGCCAACGACGGCCTCTTCGGCGACGGCTGGCACCTTTTCGGCATAGGCTCGAAGAGCTATAACGAGGCCGCCGAGGCATACGGCGAGGCCTCGCTCATCGTCGGCGGCTACGAGGCCTACATAGAGGAAAACGGCTCCGCCCCGACCGGCGACTTCGAATACGAGATAGAGGACGAGGAGACCCTCGCCGTCGAGACGGCGACAGCCTCCCTTGAGGACTACGAGGAGGCCGTAAAGACCCTCGGCGAGATGGGCGAGGAGCCCGATCCGGCCGGATACGGCGTCTGGGTCCCCGGCATACCGGTCCTTATAGAAAACCTGCTCGACGCGCTGCACGTCTCCGACGAGGGGGCGGGCGCGGTCATACGCGGCGTCGTGCTCAAGGGTATCGTGGCCGGCGTCGGCGCGGTGCTCGGCTTCGTCCCGCAGATGCTTGTGCTGTTCCTGATGCTGGCGTTCCTTGAGGCCTGCGGCTATATGGCGCGCATCGCCTTCGTGCTCGACCGCATCTTCCGCCGCTTCGGCCTTTCCGGCAAATCCTTCATCCCGATGCTCATCGGCGCCGGCTGCGGCATCCCCGGCGTCATGGCCTCGCGCACCATCGAAAACGAGCGAGACCGCCGCATGACCATAATGACGACGACGTTCATCCCCTGCGGGGCGAAGGTGCCCTTCATCGCGATGATAGCCGGCGCGATATTCGGCGGCAGCGCCTGGATAGCGACGAGCGCCTACTTCATCGGCGTCGCGGCGATAGTCGTCTCCGGCATAATGCTAAAGAAGACGCGCATGTTCGCCGGCGATCCTGCCCCCTTCGTCATGGAGCTCCCGGCCTACCACTGGCCGACGCTCAAAAACGTGCTCCGCTCGATGTGGGAGCGCGGCTGGAGCTTCATCAAGAAGGCCGGGACGATCATCCTGCTCTCGACGATACTCGTCTGGTTCACGTCCTTCTTCGGCTGGGCCGACGACGGCTTCCGCATGCTGGCCGAGGACGAGCTCGACTGCTCCATACTCGCCCGCATAGGCAGCGCGATATGCTGGATCTTCGCCCCGCTCGGCTGGGGCAACTGGCAGGCGACCGTCGCCTCCATAACGGGGCTCGTCGCCAAGGAGAACATCGTCGGCACGATGGGCATCCTCTACGGCGCCGCCGGAAACGTCTACGATACGCTCGCCGCCTCGTTCACGGGCGTCACGGGCTTCTCCTTCCTCGTCTTCAACCTGCTGTGCGCGCCCTGCTTCGCGGCCATCGGCGCGATAAGGCGCGAGATGAACAGCGCCAAATGGACCTGGTTCGCCATCGGCTACCAGTGCGTCTTCGCCTACGCGATAGCGCTGATGATAAATCAGTTCGGCGCGATATTCGCGGGCGGCGTCAGCGTCGTCGGGCTCATCGCCGCGATCATAGTCCTCGCCTTTATCATCTACATGCTCGTCCGTCCCTATAAGGAGGCGACGAGGCTCACGCAGCCCGTCAAGGTCAAATGATCCCGCACCGCGCCTGCGGACATCCGCACCGCGCGTCCCGCAAGCTCTTATGAAAGGAGCCCTGTCCAATGCTTGCATGGCTTTCCGAATATCTGGGTACCGTCATCGCGGCGCTCGTGCTGCTGGCGGTCATAGCGGCGGTCGCCGTCTCGCTCGTGCGGGACAAAAAGGCCGGCCGCTCGACCTGCGGGGCGAACTGCGCCCACTGCGCCATGGCCGGAAGCTGCCATAATGCGGCGAAGAACGCGAAGGGGCCGAAGGTCTCCCCGCAGGGAGGCGGGAGGTCCTCATGAACAGATACGTTTTCACCGTCCGCGGCATGGCCTGCGGCATGTGCGAGGCCCATATAAACGACGCCGTGCGGCGCTTTCCCGGCGTAAAGAGCGCCGCTTCGAGCAGGAAGAAATGCGAGACCTCCGTCGTCGCGGAAGACCTCGACACGGAGGCGGTCATGCGGGAGATACGCGCCCTCGGCTACGAGGCCGACGGCGTGCAGGTCCTCCCCTATGAGAAGAAAGCCCTCTTCGGGCGGGGGAAAACGCCATGATGGACGATTCAAGACAGACGTACCTGAAGACGATACGCCAGCTCGGCAGGGACGGGGCGCGCGTGCGCAACGTCGATATAGCGGCGGCCCTCGGCTATTCGCGGCCGAGCGTCACCAACGCGGTCAAAAAGCTCGCGGCCGAGGGGCTCGTCACGGTCTCGAAAAACGAGATCGTTCTGACGGAGGCCGGCGCGGCCGAGGCCGACGGCCTCATGGAAAGGAGCGCCGCCGTCAAGGCCCTGCTGCTTCGCATCGGAGCGCCCGAGCCGGTCGCCGGGGAAAACGCGGCCCTTCTCGCAGGCGTCATGACCGACGAATTATATGAGATAGTCAAAAACCTCCGAATATGATCCCGTAAGTTCCAGTAAGTTCTCCTTTTTACCTCCTCTGAAAAAGCGGAGGGTCCCGACAAGCCACCGGGACCCTCCGTTTTTTCATATGTTCTGCGCGCCGTCAGATGCGATAGCCCGAGCAAAACAGCTCGAGGCGGTCCCCGAGCGTTTCGCGCAGGAGCGCCGCCGCCTCGCCGGTGCAGTGGCCGGTGACGACGCGGGAGACGCCCGTCTCAAGGACGCGGGCGGCGAGAGCCTCGATCTCTTCGCGGGGCGAGCGGTAGAGGTGAAGTCCGCCGACGAAGGCGTATATCCTCTCTCCGGGGAAGGCGCGCGCCGTCTCCGCGAGGACGACGTCCGCGCCCGCGTGGGAGCAGCTGCTGAAGACGACGAGGCCGCGCGGGTCCGCGACG
>JAEFAK010000236.1 GCA_016287555.1 Oscillospiraceae bacterium | reverse complement strand
CGCCAGCACCTCGGCCTCGCCGCCTCGATCAACCCGGACTGGCTCGCCGCGCAGGAAATATTCAGAATACTCAAGCTCCCCGCGGCGGTCAACGTCGAGACCTTCTCCGGCGGCAACCTCGAAATGGTCGAGCTGAAGCTGAAGGCCGGCTCCCCTCTCGACGGCGTCGCGCTCCACGACCTGCGCCGCAAGTTCCCGGCGAAATTCCTTATCTGCGCCGTCCAGCGCGAAGGCAAGGTCTATATCCCCGACGGCAGCTTCGTTCTGCAGAGCGGCGACAGGATCGGCCTCACCGCGCCGCCCGCCGAAATAATCAAACTTCTGAAGATGATGGACGTCGTAAGCCGCCAGACGCGAAGCAGTCTTATACTCGGCGCGAGCCGAATCTCCTTCTACCTCGCGAAACGTCTGCTCTCCGGCGGAAGCAACGTCACGGTAATAGACAAGGACGAGAAACGCTGCCGCGAATTCTCCTCCAAGCTGCCGGCCGCCACGATGATCGTCGGCGACGGCGCAGAGCAGGAGCTTCTCATCGAAGAAGGCATCGACCGCGTCGACGCGTTCCTCGCGCTGACCGGCATGGACGAAGAGAACATACTCATCTCCATCTTCGCCGGTTCGCGCAACGTGCCGAAGGTCGTTTCCAAAGTCAACCGCGACGAGCTTTACGCGATGGCGCAGAACCTCGGGCTCGACATTATCATTTCGCCCAAACGCATCGTTTCGGATATAGTTTCGCGCTACGCACGCGCGCTGCAAAACTCCCTCGGCAGCAACGTCGAGACGCTTTACAAGCTGATGGACGGCAGCGTCGAGGCGGTCGAGTTCAAGGTCAGCCCCGATTTCAAGGGCGTCAAGACCGCGCTCAAGGATCTGAAATTGAAGCCCGGCGTCCTCATCGCCGGCATAATCAAAGGGCGCAAAGCGATGATCCCCACCGGCGACGATATGATCCTTTCCGGCGACAGAGTCGTCGTTATCGTTTCCGGCATGAAGCTTTTCGACCTTTCGGACATCCTCGCGTAGCACGCGGCGGATAATCAGTTATTTATGATCGGAGCACCGTTATGAGCGGAGGGTTATTCAAAAAGAAACCGTCTTCCTTCCAAATCATCATATTCGGGTTTATTTGCCTGATCCTCGTCGGGACCGCCCTGCTGACGCTTCCCATAGCGACGAACGGCGAAGGCGGCGCGCGCTTTGAAGACGCGCTCTTCACCTCCACATCCGCCGCATGCGTCACCGGACTCGTTACTCAGGACACCGCGAGTTTCTGGTCGCCTTTCGGGCAGGCCGTGCGGCCTCGGCGTCATATCCGTTGCCGCGTTTATCGCAACGATCTCCGGCAGGAAGATCTCCCTTCTCCAGCGCAGCATGCTCCAGGACAGCATTTCCGCGCACCAGATAGGCGGCATCGTAAGGATGACGAGCTTCATCTTCAAGGCCGCGCTGATATTCGAGGTTTCCGGAGCGCTGGTGCTGCTGCCGAGCTTCTGCACGCAGTACGGCGCCGCGGGCATATGGATGTCGTTCTTCCATTCGATCTCCGCTTTCTGCAACGCCGGCTTCGATATTATGGGAGCGCGGACCGGACAGTTCTCTTCACTGACGTCGTTCGGAAGCAATCCCGGCGTAGTCATTCCGCTGTCGCTGCTGATAATCATAGGCGGCATCGGCTTCCTGACGTGGGACGATATTTACACGCACAAGCATCACTTTAAGAGATACAGAACGCAGACAAAGGTCGTGCTCGTCACCTCCGGGCTGCTGATACTTATTCCCGCCGTGATGCTGTTTTTCGGCGAATACGCCGATCATCCGATGGGCGACCGCATTTGTCTGTCGCTTTTCCAGGCGATAACGCCGAGGACCGCGGGCTTCAACACCGCCGACCTTACCGCGCTCACGAGCACCGGACGTATGCTGATCATCGTCCTTATGATCATCGGCGGCTCGCCCGGTTCGACTGCCGGCGGTATGAAAACAACAACGCTCGCGGTACTGTGCTCAAGCTCGGTTTCTGTTATCCGCAGAAAGAAAAGCCCGGAAATGTTCGGCAGGCGCATCGAGGACAGCACGGTCAAAAGCGCCGCCGCGCTGCTGATAATGTATTTATTCCTCGCGCTTACCGGAGCCGCAGCGATCAGTATTATTGACAGTCTGCCGCTCGGCACGTGTATTTTCGAAACCGCGTCGGCAATCGGTACGGTCGGCCTGACGCTCGGAATAACGCCCGCGCTGAGTTTTGCGTCGCATATAATCCTTATACTGCTGATGTTCTTCGGTCGTGTGGGCGGATTGACGCTGATGTACGCCGCCGTCAACAGCAAAGGCGGAGACGTTTCACAGCGTCCGGTCGGAAGGATCAGCGTCGGCTGATCAATAAAAGGAGATGATATCATGAAATCCATCCTGCTG
>JAEFAK010000235.1 GCA_016287555.1 Oscillospiraceae bacterium | reverse complement strand
CTCTTTGAGGAGGTCTGCGGCGTCAACGGTGAGAAGTGCTCCGACGACGAGGCTGTCGCGTTCGGCAACGAAAACGGCTATCTCCGCGCCAAGCACATACTTCTCTCCAGGACCGACGACGAAGGCAACGAGCTCTCCGCGGAGGAATACCAGAAGAGATATGAAAAGCTCGAAGAGCTCATCGGCGTCCTTGACGCCTCCGACGATCCCGTCGCCAAGTTCGACGAGCTGATGCGCGAATACTCCGAGGATCCCGGCGCCGTCAGCTATCCCGACGGCTACCAGTGGGTAAAGGGCGCGATGGTCCCCTCCTTTGAGGCGGCGGCCGAATCCCTTGACGACTTCGGTTACAGCGGCGTCGTCGAGATGGCGGAATACGGCTATACGCTCGTCATGCGTCTGCCGCTCGACCCGGACGCCGTCGCCATAAACGACAACTACGGCTACTCGCTGCGCATGAACGCGGCCATGAATAATTTTGACAACATCCTCAGCGTCTGGACGGACGAGCTCTCCGTCGACTTCCTGCCCGATTACTCCAAACTCGATTACAAGGCCGCGCTCAGCGCGACTGCGGCCGACCAATGATCTGAAAGGAGCGCATATGAAGGTATTCACATTCGACCTCAACGAGGCCAAGACGTCGCGCCTCATAGTTACTGTCGCGAACGTCAGGCCGTACTACGTCAGGACGCCCGCGCTCATCCACGTACCCGGCGGCGGGTTTATGTTCTGCAGCGAATCCGATACCAACGCGCTCGGCGGACGCCTGCTCGGCAAGGGTGTCGGCGTGATCTGCACGTACCTCTACCCCGTCGCGAAGGATTACAGGTTCCCGCAGGTCGTTATCGACCTCATGCGCTGCATCAGGATAGTCCGCGAGCACGCGGACGAATGGGGCGTCGACCCGGCGAAGATAATCATCTCCGGCAACTCGGCGGGAGCCTTTATCTGCATGACGACGGGCAACCTCTGGGACCGCCCCGACCTCATGGAGGCCGCCGGCTGTTCCGGCGCGGAGGGCCGCCCGGACGCTATGGTGCTCGGCTTCGGGCCGATGTTCTGCGGCCAGCAGACCGACGGCGACATCGTGTACGTCCCCAACGGCGAGCTCGTAGGCCCGCAGACTCCCCCGGCCTTCTTCCACCACGCGCGTCTCGATACGCTCGTTTCCGTCGCGCAGAGCATAGCCATGATCGAGGCCTTCGAGCGCGCGGGAAGGCCGTTTGCCTGCTGCATCTCGTCCACGGGCGGGCACGGCGCGACCGGCTCGGCCACGAGGCTCTTCGGCGAGAACGGGACCGTCGGCCCCTGCATCGACGACTGGTTTGAAAACTGCTGGCGGTTTCTCTGCAATCAGCTCGGCATCGACCAGCTCCCGCAGGACATGCTGCCCATGATGCGCGCCATGGCCGCGCGCGCCGAGGGCGGAGCGGCTCCGGCTGCGCCGGCCTTTGCGCCTCCCGTCGTGCCGCCGAAGGGCAGCGTCCCCGTCACACCGGCGGACATGCCGCTCGGCCGCTTCGGAGATCTGCACATGCCCTTCAACGCGGGCTTTTTCGACAAGGATTTCACGACCTATAAATAGGCCGCGATCCGGGCAAACTTCGCACTGAGACTGGAGGGAGCGTCTTGTTTTATTTTCTCGCGCCGGCTCTGATGTCCTACAACGTTTTTCTGATCGTCGCGGCGGTCGTTCCGGCTTTCTTCCTCATGATACGGGCCTACCGCTCCGACCGGCTCGAAAAGGAGCCGCCTTCCCTGCTCTGGAGCCTCGCGCTGGCGGGCGTATTCAGCGCGCTCATCGCGCTGGTAGTCGAGCGCATCCTCGGGCGGATACTCGACGCGGCCGTCCCGCAGGGCACGCTATACGACGTGCTGCTCTATTTCGGCGTGGTCGCGTTCGGCGAGGAAGGGGCGAAATACTTCATGCTCCGCAGGCGCACGTGGCGCTCGCCGGAGTTCAACTGCCAGTATGACGGCGTAGTCTACGCGGTCTTCGTCTCGCTTGGCTTCGCGCTTTGGGAGAACATCAGCTACGTCATGCACTACGGCTTCTCGACGGCGCTGGTGCGTGCCGTGACGGCGATACCGGGCCACGCCTGCTTCGGCGTCTTCATGGGCGTCTTCTACGGGCTGGCGAAGCGGCGCTTCAACGAGGGCGGCGCGGCGGGCTCGAAGGCGCTGCGCATCCTCGCGGTCATCGTTCCGGCGCTGCTGCACGGGACTTACGACTATATCGCGAGCACGGACGGGAGCATCTGGGGCTTCATCGGCTTCATCGCGGTTCTGTTCGTCGTATCGTTCGTTCTGATAGGCAAAATGGCAAAACGCGATCGGTATATCTGAATTTCGGCAAAATCAAAGCCGGGAGCGGAATTCGCTCCCGGCTGTTTGCGTTTTAAGCGCGGAATATCAAGGA
>JAEFAK010000031.1 GCA_016287555.1 Oscillospiraceae bacterium | reverse complement strand
CCGAGCAGGGCGAGAGCGTCAACGGATTTGTTGTCAGAGCCATAGATGAGGCTATCGAGCGGGACAACAACCATCAAGAGGAATAGGGTAACATGAGTGACTCAAACAGAATAATCGTTATTGTTGTAGTGTGTATTTTTGGTTTAGGTATTCTTGTTGGTGTTGGCGAGTTATTGTTTGGCATTTGCTGGCTCATTTTCCAGCCTGTTTTTGAGTCAATCAAGTCAAAAAGATTAGAGAAGGTCGCAAAAAAAAGTCCGTTGTATCAGGAACTTTTGGAACTAAACGCGGAGTATGAATTCAAGCCTGTCAAAGATACATTTACATTTACAACAGAGACGTCCTCCAAAAGAGAGTATGATGATTTTGACTTTGACGCACAGTTTGGTGTTATTTGTGAGAAAAACAAAAAAGATTTTCGCGCATATGCCGATGACGTTGAATTTAACAACAAACTTTTATCTCAATATAATAGGGAATACAATCGTATTAAAGAAAGAGCGAAACCCCATAGCGCCGAAATGTCTGTTTTGGAAAAGAATAAGCTTTGCCCGGTAACTACTGTAACTATTGTGGTCCAAGTTAAATACCATTCACCTAAATTTAAGACGCGGCTTAATAAATCTAACAAGTACGATATTTCCAGAGTGGGGGTTACATTAGACCACGCGGCAAAGATGCGTAAGGAATATCATGCCCGGAGAAGGTTTATTGAACGTGAACGTTCTCTTATGACCGAATCCTTGAGGTATGAGGTGTTGAGAAGAGATAATTTCCGTTGCGTTATATGCGGAGCAACTGCAGAAGACGGCGTTTTGCTTCACGTAGATCATATTAAGCCTGTTTCAAAGGGCGGCAAGACGGAAATGAGCAATTTAAGGACATTATGCGAAAGGTGCAATCGCGGCAAGAGTGATAGATACTACGAAGGCGAGTTAAACTGACTCTGAAAGTCAAACGGAAAGTCAAACCAAAAGTCAAACCGACACCAAAAGTCAGACAAATGCGAATAACGATAGATAACGATAAATAGCAAGAAGCAAACCCGCAAACCCGCACAACTACAATGTAAAGCGCGATTGACATATCGATAAATGACGACAGATGAAGGTGTGCTAAACTCTGCCCGGTTATAATTCGTAATCAGCAGGTCGGGAGTTCGAGTCTCCCCACCAGCTCCAGAAAAAAGCCTCTTTTTGTCGAAAGACAAAAGAGGCTTTTTTCAATGATGTGTTCCGCTGCCGCGGAACGTGATGCGTCCTTCGGACGTGATGTTTGGCTTCGCCAAGTGATGTGCGCTTCGCGCGTGAAAAGCGGAACACGTCACATCACTTTGCGGCGTCGCCGCAAAACATCACGTTTGCCGCAAGGCAGACACATCACATCCCGCACAGCGGGATATATCACTTAAATACTCTTTTGACCTGACGCCGAAGAAAAAGGCTTTTTTGTCACATTTTCCGTTCAAATCCGTCTATTAGGGCAGAAAGATCTTTCGCAAGTTTCGGGAAAGGAGGGCTTGGCTTGGACGACCGCGAGATACTCGCGCTATTTGAAGCGAGGGACGAAGCCGCTCTGCGCGAGACCGAGGCGCAGTACGGCGCAGTCTGCCGCGCGGCGGCGAGGAACATCCTCGGCTCCGACGCGGACGCGGAGGAATGCTTCAGCGACGCGCTGCTGCGCGTATGGAACGCCATCCCGCCCGAGCGGCCGGAGCATCTGCGCGCCTACCTGCTCAAGCTGACGCGCGGCGCTGCGATAGACCGCCTGCGGGCCTCCGGCGCGGCAAAGCGCGGGGGCGGCGAGCTGCCGCTCGTGCTCGACGAGCTGGCCGAGGTGCTCCCCGGCGGGGACGACGTCGAGGACGAGGCGCTGACAAAAGCGCTCGGCGAGGCGGTCAGCCGCTTTCTGAAGACGCTCCCGCAGCGCGACAGGGTCATATTCGTCCGGCGCTGCTTCAATGTCGAGTCCCAGAAGGAGATCGCCCGAAGCCTCGGCATGCGCGAGAACACCGTTGCCGTTTCGCTGCGGCGGACGCGGCAGAGGCTGCGGGCCCACCTGACGAAGGAGGGATTTCTGCAATGAACAAGCTTTTTGAAAGCCTGCAATATCTTGACGACGAGATGCTGACCGAAGAGATTCCCGCCGCCGCTCCGAAGCGTACGTGGGTGCGCTGGGGCGCCGCCGCAGCCTGCCTCGTGATAGCGGTCGGCGCGTTCGCGCTGCTGCACAAGCCTGCCGCGGAGCCGGCTCCGGTGCCGGTCGGAGGCGACAGGCCCATAGTACCGGTCGGCGTGCCGGATCCGGAGGCTGCCAACGGCGACAGGCCCATAGTCCCCGGCGGCGTGCCGGAAGATCGTACCGGAGCGCCGGAGACGAAACCGAGCCCTCCGCCGATGCCGGGAGCGACGCCGGACGACCCCGCGCCGGACGTGCTGGCATGGAACACGGTGGACTACAGCGCGGTGTCCGCAGACATGTCCGTGGCCTCGGTTGGCGAGCCGCTGACGAAGGAGCAGCTTGCCGAATGTCTGCCCGAGATAAGGCCCGAATGGATGTCCAACGCCGAGGGGTACGCCGTATACTGGCTCATGGACGGCTCCGGGGGGCTCGCCTGGGTCGAGCTGCGGTTCACCGACGCCGAGCGCGGCTGGACCATCCGAGCGACCCTCGTCCCCGAGGACGCCGTCCGCGCGCCCGCCTTCGGGCTCGAGCCGGAGCCCGATGAGCGCGTCAGCGCCATCGACGGGCACGAATACCGCGCCTACCGCGCGTATTACGACGCCGACGGCGTCAGGCGCGTCTGGATGGGCGCTGACTTCGAAAAGGACGGGATAGAGTATACGCTCACGACAGACGTCGTCATTGCCGATCGGGACGAGCTCTACGCAGCTATCGACCTGAGGGACGTCATGCTCGCCTACATGACGGGGACGCATTACACCCCCGACCTGAGCGGCTATCAGTACGGCGAATACGTTCTCATCGACAGGTACGTAACCGTCGCCGAGGCGCGCGAGGACCCGGACTTCGGCGCGTACGTCCCCGCAGCCGGCCCCGACGGTCTCGAGGAGGACTTCGCGCGGCGCTATAAGTTCGAGGACGCGGCCGACTATCTGCTCGTCTCGTGGATGGGCGGGTCCGGCGAAGCGTACGGCGACCTGCAGTGGATCGCGTCGCCAGTCACGGACGAGGCTCTGACGCGCGTCGTCTCCCCGGACGAGCGCGAGAAGTACGACGTCTCGCTCTATCCGATCCCGTGGGCAACGAGCGTGCCGCGCGAGGATTGGATGACGTTCCAGGACCCCGTCTTCCGCATAGGCGACCTGACGCGCGAGCTCGTCGAAGCGCGGGCGCACGCGAGCGACGACGGCCCCGTGCTGACGCATTTCTCGGTGTTATATGATACGGACGTGCTCGTCCGCGTCGTCTCCAAGGGCGGCGACCCCGAATGGCTGTATGAGGCTTTGAAAAGCCTCGGCTGAGGCCGCGCAGAGCATGAAATAAGGGAGCAAGCGCATTTGCTTGCTCCCTTGCTTTATTTTGTCTGTCAGTCGTCGTCCTGCACGAGGCGCACGGCGATGCGCTCCTCCGGATCGTCGATGCCGTTCTCCCCGAGGGCCTTGCTGCAGTTTTCTATGAGGTCATAGAGCACGTCCCAGTACTTCGGCGTCTCGCACCAGACGCGGACGGTGAAGAGGAAGGTGTCGTCGTCGACGTTCGTCATGCGCGCAAACGGCGGCGGGTCGGTCAGAACGCCTTCGGTATTTATGGCGGCCGTCATCAGGACCTTTTTGACGAACTCGGCGTCAATGTCGTTGGTTATCTTGAATTCCTGATCGACGCGGCGCTTGTCGGCGGCGCTGAAATTGGTCACGTTGGCGTTCATGAGGTCGCCGTTGGGGACGAGTATCTTCTTATTGTCAAGGGTCATGATGGTCGTATAGAAGATGCTGATGTCCCTGACGTAGCCCTCGGCGCCGGTGGACTCTATATAGTCGCCTATCTTGAAGGGCTTGAAGATGATTATCATGAGGCCGCCGGCGAAGTTGCCGAAGGCGCCCTGCAGCGCGAGGCCGATCGCGAGACCGCAGGAGGCCAGCACCGCGACTACGCTCGACATGGATACGCCGAGGATCTCCACGACGCTGATTATCAGTATCCCGTAGAGCAGGACCTTGATGACGCTCTTGGCGATATGCTTTATCATCTCGTCGAACTTGGTCTTGTCTATGGCCTTGGAGATGAGCTTGACGAGCAGCCTGATGATGAAATAGCCCACCACGAAAACGACGATCGCAAAAAGGATCTTCCCGCCGTAGGTGCCGAGCAGGTCTATCCCCTTCTTGGCGAATTCGCTCATTTCGGTCTTTACGCCGGAAAGGCCTTCCTTAAGTCCTTCATTCATATCCGTTATCTCCGTTTCTCTGCCGAAATATGGCATGCAAAAAGTATATCATCGGCCGCGCGGCATTTCAAGAGGCGCGGAAAGCAGAAAGCCGCGCGCGGAGCTCCCGTGCGCGGCTTATCCAACTACATTTTGGCCTTGAAAATGAGGAACAGGACCAGTATCAGCAGACCGAGTCCGACGATGAACGCGAGACCGATGAGCAGGGCTGCCGAGAGGGCGCCCCAGATATAGCCCTTGCGGTCCTCCGGGCTCGTCTCCGCGGGAGCCCGCTTCGACTCGGCGGCGGCTTTTTTCCGCGCCGCGCGCTCGGCTCTGTCCCCGAGCCTGTAATACCCTATCGGCGTGCGGACGTAGAGGTCGCTCATGTCGGCGACCGTGCGCCCGTCATCGTCGTCCCAGGTCTTCTTCGCCATCAGTCGTACTTGTGGCAGGCAACGAAGTGGCCCGGCTCTATCTCCTTCTGGACGGGCTCCTCGACCTTGCAGCGCTCCGTGCAGTGCACGCAGCGGGTATGGAACTTGCAGCCTGAGGGCGGGTTCGCGGGAGACGGGATGCTGCCCTCGAGTACGATGCGCTTCATCTTGACCGTCGGGTCGGGCACGGGGATCGCGGAGAAGAGGGCCTCCGTATAGGGATGGAGCGGATTGCGGAAGATATCCTCTTTCGCGCCGTACTCGACGAGGTTGCCGAGGTACATGACGCCGACAGCGTCGGAGATGTGCTCGACGACGGAAAGGTCGTGGGAGATGAACAGATAGGTGAGGTTGTTCTTTTCCTGGAGATCGTTGAGCAGGTTGATTATCTGGGCCTGAATGGAGACGTCCAGCGCGGAGACCGGCTCGTCGCAGACGATGAACTCGGGCTTGAGGGCGAGCGCGCGGGCGATGCAGATACGCTGGCGCTGGCCGCCGGAGAACTCGTGCGGATAGCGGTCCTTATGGAAGGGCTGGAGGCCGCAGCTGTCCATGACCTCGTCGATGTAGTCGTTGTACTCTTCCTTGGGCACGATGTTGTGCTGGCGGACGGCCTCGCCGATTATCTCGCCGACGGGCAGACGGGGCGAAAGCGAGGAGAACGGGTCCTGGAAGATGATCTGCATCTTCGGACGCATGGCGTTGAGCTCGCGCGGGGTCAGGTCATAGACCTCCTGACCGTTGAAGAGCACCTGACCGGCGGTCTTGTCGCCGTAGAGGCGGAGAATGGTGCGGCCGGTGGTCGTCTTGCCGCAGCCGGACTCGCCGACGAGGCCCATGGTCTGGCCGCGCTTGAGGTTGAAGGTGACGCCGTCGACGGCCTTGACGTAACCGACGGTCTTGGAGATCATGCCGCCCTTTATGGGGAAGTATTTCTTCAGTCCGTTGACCATCAGGATATACTGAGGATCATACTCGACAGGGGTGACGGCAGTATCGATGAGCTTATCCTTGGCCATGCTCATTCACCCTCCTTTTTATAATAGCGGTAGCAGCTGACCTCGTGCGTATCGGAGAGCTTCACGACGCCGGGATATTCGCCGCTGCACTTATCGACGCAGAGCTCGCAGCGATCCTTGAAATAGCAGTAGTCGGGCATGTTGATGGGGTTAGGCACCTTGCCCGGAATGGAATAGAGCTTGTCGACCTTCTTGCCGACGATGGGCTTGGAGTTCATCAGACCTATCGTATAGGGGTGAGCCGGGTGCTTGAATATCTCCTCGGCGGTGCCCTTCTCGACGATGCGGCCGGCGTACATTACGACGACGATATCCGCCATCTCGGCGATGACGCCGAGGTCGTGGGTTATGAACATGATGGACGAGTTTATCTTGTCCTTGAGCTGGCGCAGCAGGTCGAGTATCTGCGCCTGGATCGTAACGTCGAGAGCCGTGGTCGGCTCGTCGGCGATGATTATTTTCGGGTTGCAGGCGAGCGCCATGGCGATGACGACGCGCTGGCGCATGCCGCCGGAAAGCTCGTGCGGGAACATCTTGTAGACGCCCTCGGAGTTGGCTATGCCGACCATCTCGAGCAGCTCTATAGTGCGCTCGTGCACGGATTCCTCGCTCATCTCCTCGTTATGGAGCTGAAGGACCTCGTTGACCTGCTCGCCGATGCGGAAGACGGGGTTGAGCGCGGTCATGGGCTCCTGGAATATCATGGAGATATAGTTGCCGCGGAGCTTCTGCATGACCTCGTTGGGCGCCTTGGTGATCTCATAGGCCTTGCCGTCGCCCATATTGAGCCTTATGCTGCCCTCGACTATCTGGCCCTGCGGGCGCTGGAGCAGCTGCATAAGCGAGAGGCTCGTGACGGACTTGCCGCAGCCGGATTCGCCCACGACGCCGACGGTCTTGCCGATGGGCACGTCGAAGGAGACACCGTCGACGGCCTTGGAGGTGCCGACGTCGGTGAAGAAGTAGGGGTGGAGATTTTCGAACTCGACGGAGTTGTTCGGGTCCTTCATCTGGGTGAGGTACTCCGACTCGGGAACGTTCTTGCGCTTGTGCTGCTTTTCGAAAGCCTTCGTTATGCGGCGGTTTTCCCTGGAGATGCGCCGCGACTCCTTAACGGAGAGATATCCATCGTTTTTAGCCATTTTCTCTCTCCTCCTATCAGCGCTTCATCTTCGGGTCGAAGGCGTCGCGAAGGCCGTCGCCGACGAGGTTGAACGCAAGCACCGTCGCCAGGAGCAGGACGCCTGCGGGGATCCATATGAAGAGGTACGTCGTGAGGACGTGGGTATCGTTGACGTCGTTGATGATGTTGCCCCAGGAGGCGAACGGGAAGCGGACGCCGAGGCCGAGGAAGGAAAGCGTCGCCTCGAGGATGATCGTCGAGCCGAGGCCCATCGTGCAGGAGACGATGAGCTGCGGGATGACGTTCGGGACGAGGTGCTTGAATATCCTTCTGGGGACGCTCAGGCCGCTGGACTCAGTCGCGGTCATGAACTCCTGCTCGCGCAGGGAGAGGATCTGGCCTCTGACCAGACGGGCGAGGCCCGGCCAGCCGAGGAAGCCGAGGATGAGCATGAGGTAGATCATCCTGATCTTCGGATCGAGGTTCATGGCGTCCATCGCGGCGCCGAGGATTATGATGATCGGCATCGACGGTATGCAGTAGAAGATATCGACGATACGCATGATGAGGTTGTCGACCCACTTGCCGAAGTAGCCGGCGATACCGCCGAGGATGACGCCGATGACGAGCGAGATTATCTCGACGATGAAGCCGATGACGAGCGAGACGCGGCCGCCGTACATGAGGCGCGTGAGCATGTCCATGCCGTTGCGGTCGGTACCGAGCCAGTGCGTCTTGCTCGGGGGAGAGTAAGTGTCATAGACGTAGGAGGCCGTCTCCTGGCGGACGCTCCAGATATTCTTGTCGGGGTTGTATTCGATGAGGTATTCGTGGGTCTCGCCGTTTTCATCGGTATAGACGAAGTCGGGATCCCCGGTCGCTATGGCCGCGGCGACCTCTTCCTTGAAATCGCGGGAAAGGAAGACGTCGGCCATGGTGCTGTTGACGACGTAGCGGCTTATGAACGCGACCTCGGTGTCGCCCTTGAAGACGACGCCGCCCTCGTCGATGGAATACGAGTCGCCGCCGCTTGTAAACGCGGTCTCGCCGTTGGCGAAGGCCTTGAGCGCGTCATACTTGAGCTGGAACGGGACGTCCGTTCCCTCGACGCTCGGGCTGACGATATCCTTATAGGCTATGCCTATGATCTTGCCGTCCTTGGAGATGCTGTAGAAGTCGGGGCCCTCTTCCTTGACTTCATAGGCGATGTCGCGGTATGCGAAGGCCTCCTTGCCGCGCTGCATGGCGAGGAGCATCTGCGCCTGAAGAGCCGTCGTGAAGTCGGCGCCCTCGGCGGCGTAGCGGTATTCGTCGTTGGCGGTGACGCCGGCGAATTCCTTATAGAGGTAGTCCGTGCGGAAGAAGCGCTGATCCTGCTTGTAGGGCGAGATGACGCCGCCCAGGAAGGAAAACAGGAACATGAATATAAGGACCACGAGACCGACCAGAGCGATCGAGTTGCGGAAAAAGCGTTTTGCGACGAGCGCTCCGGGAGAGAGTATCTTGACTCGTCTGTCGTCGTTGAGGGAATATTCTTCGTTGTTGTCGTTCTTTTTGGAAGAAGCCGTGCTGCTTTTGACGGCGTCTTCCGTTATTTTCTCGGCATGACGTCTTGCGGCCGCTGCGGGCACGCTCTGCATCCTCATGGGAGGACGGTCGTCCGGCTTGACGTTTTTCATATTGTCGCTCATCTTCGTCCCTCCTTCCCTAAGCTATGCGTACGCGCGGATCGACCACGGCGTACAGGATGTCCGCTATCAGGTTGCCGGCCAGAGTAAGGACGGCGAGGAACGTCAGATAGAACATGGAAAACGGGATATCGCCGCCGACCATGGCGTGGTAGGAGGTATATCCGATGCCGGGGATGGAGAACAGCGTCTCGGTGATAAGAGCGCCGGAGAAGAGGCCGGGCAGCGAGCCGCCGACTATCGTGACCAGGGGGATGAGGGTGTTGCGGAAGGCATGATGATAGATGACCTTGCGCTCGGAAAGGCCCTTGGCGCGGGCCGTACGGATATAGTCGGAGTTGAGGACCTCGAGCATGTTCGTGCGGGTATAGCGCATCAGTCCGCCTATGCTTATGACGACGAGCACGACGATGGGCAGGACGAGGTGGTTGGCCTTGTCGAGGAACTTGCCCCATTCGGTCAGCTGCTCATGGTTGCGCCCGACGAGGCCGAAAAGGTCGAACCAGCCGAGCTTGACGGAGAATACGAGCTTCATCAGCGACGCGAAGAAGAACGTCGGCAGCGAGATGCCGGCGAGCGCTATGACCGTAATGGCATAGTCGGTCTTGGAATACTGCTTCGTCGCGGCGAGGATGCCGAGAGGGATGGCTATGACGAGCTCGAGCACCAGAGAGATGGCGCCCATGATGAACGAGAGCCAGATGACCTCGTTGAACTTCTCTATGACAGGGACCGTATAGAACCAACTGTCGCCGAAGTCGCCCCTGAAAATGGAGCCCCACCAGGCTATAAAGCCCGGGATGATGCCCTTGTCCATGTTGTACATGGCTGTCAGCTGGGCCATCCATTCCTCATAGCTCTTCGAGCCGGGCTGCATCGATTTTTGACGTGCTATACCTTCAATGTATGACGTCGGCAGGCAGCGCATCAGAGCATAGATGATCAGCGTTACGAAAAACAGGATCACTATGGACAGCAGAATGCGCTTCAAAATATACTTACGCACCGAGAATACTCCCCCGTTCCTTGACTGATTGGGCCCCTCTGCGCCGGCTGCGCAGCGCCCCTCTTCTGCGTATCAAGCGGCGGCCTTGGCTTTCGATAAAGCCGCTCCTTGATGCGCAGTCGGCCTCCCCCGCGGCAAAATGCCGCGGGGGAGGCGCAAGCTGCACTTAAAGCTTACTTGAGGAGCGTGTTCTGGATCTCGGCGTTCCAGCCATAGAACGTCGTGATGTCCGGAGTGACGGTGTCAAGGTTGACACGCTCGGTGGAGAAGATGATAGCGTTCTGACGCTGATAGACGGGGATCTCAACAGCCCAGTCAATGATGATGTCGAGGCAGGCCTTGTACATGACCTTGCGGTAAGCCTGGTCGGTGGAGGCGCGGGCATCAAGGATCAGCTGGTCAAGCTCGGCGTCCTGAATGTTGTAGTGGTTGGAGCCGGTGGAGCCGGGCAGGCCGGGAACGTTCGTGCTGTGGTAGATCTGATACATGTCGGGGTCGACGGTGGCGCCCCATGCGGCGCACCACATATCGACGGCGTCAGCATCAAGGCCGTCCCACAGGTCGGAGGAGTTGGCGAGGTCCTTAACGATGAGGTCGAAGCCGATGGTCGCAAAAGCGTCGTGGGCCTCGGTCGCGATCATGAAGGAGGGGTGGTCGCCGGTGCCGTCGCCGGGAATCCAGCACTCGTAAGCGAGCTTGGCGCCCTCGGGAGCAGCGGTCAGCTTGCCGTCCTCGACGGTGTAGCCGGCAGCCTCAAAGAAGCCGAGGGAGGCCTCGAGAGCGGCGGCGTACTTATCCTCGGCGCTCATGCCGGAGGTGTAGATCGGGGCGCCGTTGACGTCAACGGAGAACGCGACCTGATAGCCGTCGTCGGTGGACTGAGGAGCAGCCCAGGAGGTGTTGGAGATCGGGTAGTTGATGACGGAAGCGCGCTCGCCGTAGTAGGAGTCGACGCTCAGGTCACGGTACACGGCCATGACGGTCGCGATGGCCTTGCGGAGGTTCTTGGAAGCATCGGAATCCTTGACGCCGCCGACGTTGACGCGGCTGGCCGCGATGCCGATGTAGCCGTAGCCGAGGTTATCGACGGTGTTGACGGTGACCTTGTCGCCGTTGAGTTCGCCGCCGTTGGCCTTCTCAATGGCCTCGACGGTATTCATGGAGAAGGACGGATCGGTGATGTCGATGTTGCCGGTGATGACGCCGTTGAGCTTGTCGTCGTCAGCGGTGCACTGCTGGAAGTTGAGGTACTTGGTCTTCGGGCAGCCCTGATAGTAGTACTCGTTGGCCTCGAAGTAAACGACGCCGTTCTCGAACTTGATGAACTTGTAGGGGCCGGCGCCCATGGGCTGGGTGGTCTTGGCGCGGACGCTGCTCAGATCGCCCTTGACAAAGCCGAAGCTGTTGTTGTCAAAGTCATAGAGGGAAGCGTCGCCATAGTAGTGCATCGGGGAAACGGTGAAGCCGAGGTGATAGATGGCGGTGGCGTCGACCTTCTCGAGGGTGACGGTGAAGGTCGTCGGGCTGGTGACCTTGAAGCCCTCGACGTTGGGGGCGGACTCACCGGTCTGAACGCCGGCCTGGAACTCGGGATCGGAAGCGATGGTGAACTGAGCGCGGGTGGAGCCGGCGCTCTCGACGGACTCGGCCTGGTCGGCGTCGCCCTCATAAGCCTCGACTATAGCAGCCCAGTAATCGGCGGCGGTGGCGCCCTCAAAGTAAGCGTCGCCGTAGCCCCACATAGCCATGCCGAGCTCGACCTGATAGTCGGGGTTGGCAATGATCTCGGCCTGGGTGTGGCCGATGTAGGCTTCGCCGTAGGCAGCGGCATAGTTGTCAACGCAGTAGTTGATGATCTCCTGAGCGAGATCGGTGCCGGCCTGATTGTTGTAATAATCCCAGAACTTGTTGTACTGCTCCTCGGTGTAGAGGTCATTGGCCTCATAGCCGTCGGGGCCGGCGGCAAAGATGACGTTGCCGCGGCTGTCCATACCGGAGCGATAGGCTTCCATGCCGACTATGGGCTGACCATAGAGGGTGGTGGCGCCGTCATAGGTAGGATCGCAGTAGACATAGAAGGAGAACACGACGTCAGCCATGGTGAGGGGCTCGCCGTCGGAGAACTTTATGTCGTCGCGGATGGTGAAGTTGTAGTCGACGGTGCCGTCGGCCTTCTCGTCGATGTCGACATCGGCGATGCTGTAGTAGGTGTAGTCAGTGCCGTTGTAGTTGACGGTCTCGCCTTCGATGCCCTTGGTGATGACAGCGCCCATACGGTCGCTGCTGAGCAGGCTGACGGCGGTCATCGCCCAGACGTCCTGGTCATAGGCCGTCTCGGAGAAGAACGGGCTGAACTTGCTGTTGAACGGGGAATAGCCGACGACCAGCGGGGTGTTGGGGTCGGGTCCCTCCGGAGTATCCGGAGTGTCCGGAGTGTCCGGGGTGGTCGGCTCGGCGGTCGGCGCGGAGGTCGGCTGAACGTCGGCGGTCGGCTCGGCGGTCGGGGTGACTACGGGCTTGTTGCCGCAGGCAGCGAACACGCTGAGGATCATGACGAGAGCCAGCACAAGCGCCAGAAGCTTAGCTGTCTTTTTCATGCGTTTGGATATCCTCCCATAATAAAAATTTTTGAACTTAAAAGGGGGCGTTCCCCCCGGGGTTCACATCATCGGGTCCCCTTCCGGGACGGGCTTGTCCGTCTTCTCCCACTGCTGGGCCTTTGAGAAGCGGCGGACGAGGAGAGCGGCGGCGCAGGCGGCGGCGGGCAGCGCAATGAGCGGCAGGCCTTCCCAGCCGTGGGTCGCGAAGAACACGATCTCTCCTATGAGCGCGGCGGCGGCGAAGGCCGCTGCGAAAGAGGCGCGGACGGGCAGGATCTCCGCGGTCGCCCTGTAGACGTATTCGCGGAGCGGCTCGCCGTTAACGCTGAGCCTGACGAGCGCCCAGACTACGCTGACCGCGCACAGCAGCTCGCATATATAGGGGACGATCACATAAAACGAGGCGAGCGTCCCTCCCGCCATGCCGGCGACGGGGATAAAGCCCCTCGCGGCGGCGCAGGCGATGAGCACGGCACCCGCGGGCCATAGCCTCGCGAGGTGCCCGGAGCGGGAAAGACCGCCCCTGCGGGAATAGTGCGCGCCGGAATATATGTACTCCCCCGAGGCGCTGCGGCGGAAATCCTCAAGGTAGGCGCGGCGCCCGCGGCTTTTCTTTTTATCTGACACCGGTCAGATCGAATTTGGAGAGCCACTCGCTCGCGGCGGCGCAGACGCCGGCGAGGCATTTCTCTCCGAACGGGCTCTCAAGCCCGGCGTTGGCAAGCAGCTCCGTGAAGACCCTGCTGCCGCCCTGGCGCGTATAGGCCATGTAGTGCGCCCATGCGTCGGGAAGATCCTTCTGGATCATCGCCCAGAACTGCAGGGACACGGTCTGTGCGAGGCAGTAATCTATATAATAGAAGGGCATCGAATAGATGTGGTGCTGACGCTGCCAGCCCTCGCCCTCGGCATAGAACGGTATATCCCCGTCGAGCTTCATCCAGGG
>JAEFAK010000234.1 GCA_016287555.1 Oscillospiraceae bacterium | reverse complement strand
CCTGCAACGGGCGATTCCCCACCCTTATCGCGATGATAACCATGTTCTGCGCGGCGGGCGCGGCCGCTTCGCTCAAGGCCGCGCTGCTGCTGACGGGGATCATGGTGCTCGGCGTCGCGGCGACGTTCGCAGCGACGCGGCTTCTGAGCGCGACCGTCCTGCGCGGGAAGCCCTCCTCCTTCACGCTGGAGCTGCCCCCCTACCGCGTCCCGCAGTTCGGGCGCGTCATAGTTCGCTCCATGCTCGACAGGACCGTCTTCGTCCTCGGACGCTCCGTCGCGGCGGCTGCGCCGGCGGGGCTCGTCATCTGGCTTTCGGCCAACGTCACCGTCGGAGGAGAGACTCTGCTCGCCCTCTGCGCGCGGCTGCTCGACCCGGCGGCACGCTATCTCGGCCTCGACGGAGTGCTGCTGCTGGCCTTCATTCTCGGCCTGCCCGCCAACGAGATAGTCCTCCCCATCGCCGTCATGGCCTACACCTCGCAGAGCACTCTCTCCGGGCTCGGCGGGCTGACGGAGCTGCGCGAGCTGCTCGTTTCACAGGGCTGGACATGGACGACGGCAGTGAGCGTGATGCTCTTTTCGCTCATGCACTGGCCCTGCGCGACGACGCTGCTGACGCTGAGGCGCGAATCCGGCAGCGCGGGCATGACGGCGCTCGCTGCGGTCCTCCCGACCGCCTTCGGAGCGGCGGCGTGCTTTCTCTTCAACCTCGCCGTACGCCTGCTCGGATAAGGGCAAAGCATCTTGAAATCGGCGCGGCGTATTTGTATAATGGAAGCAGATAAAAAAGCGGCTTTTGCCGCGGATACGACGAAACGGAGGAGCACACGATGAGCAAATACGGAAAGTACGCCAAGCAGCTTCCTATCACCGGCAGGAACGGCAATATCAAGCTGGGAGCCGTCATGGACGGCAGCTTTTTCGAATGGGACAGCCTGTCCGTCCGCTACGGCCTCGTCGACAGGCCCGGCATGATCCCCGAGGAGACGGACAAAATGCACACGCACGAATATGATCAGATGATCATGTTCATAAGCTCCGACGCGGACAACATGCTCGACCTCGGCGCCGACCTTGAGGTCGACCTCGGGCCGGACGGCATACGCCACAGGATGTCCACCCCGCACGTCGTCACCATCCCCGCGGGCACGCCGCATTTCTCCCCCGTCGTGACGGAGGTCAGAAAGCCCTTCTACTTCGTCGCCGTCAGCGCGGCGGGCTCCTTCAAGGCGGAGGTCTTTGACGAGAAGGCCGTCCCCGGCACGGGCCCGTGGAGCAAGTTCTTCGGCGAGTTCATGCGCAACGTCAAGGTCCTCGGCGTCACGGCGACGGACCCCTACCATTACGGCTCCGAGCACGCCCAGCCGACCGGCGGCGTATCGCACCACGTCGGCCCCTCGACCCTCGGCATGAACTTCACGATGAGCTGGTCCACCATCCGTCAGCCGAACGACTTCGGCCCCTGGAAGGAGGACGGCAAGCATCATCCGCACGCCCATGAGGCTTACGAGGAGACGCTCATGTTTTTCAGCCTCGATCAGGACAATCTGCTCGACCTGCACGGCGTCGCGGACATCTGCATAGGTCAGGAGGACGTCGATCAGGAGCACGTGCTGCTCACGAAGGCGACCGCGACCATCATGCACAAGGGCGTATGGCATCTCCCCCTTGTCTTCAAAGAGGTCGATTTCAATACCCCGATGGTATTCATCACGCTGTCGAGGAACTGACAGCGGCTCTATGCCGGCGGCAGGGCCCGCACGACGCGTTTTCCATATGAAAGAGAGACAGATATGAAAAAGATAAAAACAATTCTTCTATTGATGCTGGCGGCCGCGCTGCTGCTTTCGCTGAGCGCGTGCAAAGCCAAGCCTGAGCCGACCCCCGCGCCGACGCCGACTCCCGAAGCAACGGCGACGCCTGAGCCGACGCCCGAGCCCACGCCCGAGCCTACGCCGGAATCGACTCCGGAACCGACTCCGGAACCGACTCCCGAACCGACGAACGAGTTGACGCCGGAGCCTCCTCCGACTTCCGCGCCGGATCCCACGTCTGAGCCCACGACTGAGCCAACGCCAGGGACTCAGCTCCGAGGAGCGTATGAGGGCGAATTCTCCTCGAATACGGGGACGGCGCTCAACCTCGTCGTCAAGTGGGTCGCCGACCGCGGCTCGGACGGCAATTACTCCGTCACGTTCCGCTTCTATCTCGACTGCTACACCATAGACGTCGGCAGCCGCGAAGACAATACCCTCAAGATCACAACGCCCTACGCCGAGACGGAATACCGCTTCGCGACCGACGCCGTCGAGAGATACGAGGACGGGCGCGGTACCGTCAAGATCGGCGAGACGAAACTCCGCCTGACGGCGGAGGAGCTGGTCGCCGTCGCGAAGGCCGAGGCCGCATGGAAATCCCGCGGCTCCTACTCCAA
>JAEFAK010000233.1 GCA_016287555.1 Oscillospiraceae bacterium | reverse complement strand
TTGAACTTCAATTCCTTTACCTCCTCCGCGCAGCCGGAGAACGCGGCGGGCGCGAGCGTTACCGAGAGAAGCGCGGCAATCAGACGTTTCATATGCTCACCCCAGAAGCGAATACACGGCGATGCCGCCGATTATCAGCGCGAGCGCAAGAACTTTTTTAACGTTCAGCTTCTCTTTGAATATCGTCAAGCCGAAGACCGTTACGTAGATATAGCTCGTCGCCTCGAGCACCGGCCCCATGGAAAGCGGGATCACGCGGTACGCGAAGATAGACAGGAAGGTCGTGCCGACAAAAAGCACGTAGGCGAATATAACGAGCGGGTTGAGGTATTCCTTTATGCGCGACGGATAGGTCTTCAGCGCCGCCTTTTTCAGCATAACCTGCGAGATCGCGCTGATGAAAACGCCGGCGAGCAGGATACAGGCGTAAAGCAAAGTCTTTCCGTCCGTCATTCCGCGTCACCCGCCTTTCCGTCAGGATCCGGCGCGGATCCCCGAGACGCCTCGGCGGGAGTCTCTCCCGGCTTCTCCTGAGGCTGCTCCGGCTCGCGGGCGAAGATCACGACGCCGGCGATCACCATCGCGGCGCCGGCGAGCTTGCCGACCGTCACCGGCTCGCTGAATATCAGCGCGCCCCAGATTATTCCCCAGACGACAGTAACCGCTTTGTTGGCGAACGCCGTCGTCAGCGGAAGCCTCTTTATGACCTGCTGCCAGCCAATCGCGTAGACGCCGAGCAGCAGGATTATGCACGCGTAGCACAGACAGAACTTGAAGCTCATGAACGGCTGCTTCGCCGCGAGCTTGCTCGCGATGCCGCTGAGCGAATACAGCATCAGCATGACGTGCAGTATAAGCAGGTATTTCAGATTGCCTTTTTTCATGCTTCACACCTCATTCCGCGGGAAGGTACGGCAGAAGCTCAGCCGCCGTTCCTGCGCGCATCAGGAAGTGCCCGAAGCGGTTGGAGCTATCGGTAACCTCTCCGCCGCAAGGACGTACGTCAGAGTCTACTATGAATTCCGGGTGCTCGCGCTGAAGCCGCGCGAACGCCTCCGCGTCCGCGTCCGAAAAGATAAACCGCACCGCAGAAGCCGCTTTCGGCGCGATCGATTCCGGCAGCGCGGGCTTTTCGCCGAGCGCGACCTCTGCGACTGCGCGCACGAAGTCGTAACCTGTGGAAAGCTCCACCAGATCGCTGCCTATGAAATCGCCGCCCATGCGGCCGCCGATCTCGATAATGCGTATCCTGCCGTCTTCATCGATCTTCAGTTCGCTGTGGGAAGCGCCGTTTTTCAGCCCGAGCGTGTCCAGCGCGTGAACGACCACGGCTTTGACACGCTCGAGCGTTTCCGCGTTGACCTGCGCAGGCTCGAGATGGCCGGTCTCTATGAAATGCGGAGCACCGGTTGTAAACTTCTGCGTCAACGCAAGGAAGCGGTGGTCGCCCCGGTATGAAATGAATTCAACGCTGTATTCCCGTCCGCCGGCGAACTCCTCAATCAAAACCTTTTTCTCAAAGCTCTGCCCGAGCGCCGCCTCGACTGCGGAAGATAAAAGCTCCGGCCCTTCAAGCTTGAATATGCCGCGGCTGCCGCTGCGGTCGGTCGGCTTAACGATCACCGGATACGTCAAATCGAGCGCGTCAAGATCGGAATCCGCGTCCGCGAGGATGCTTCTCGGGCTCGGATCTCCGCCTCTCTCAAACGCAGCTCGCATAAGGTGCTTGTTTGTGCTGCGTTCGACCGCGTCGGGCGTGTTGCCGACAAGCCCAAGCGCGTCCGCGACGTAGCCTACGGTTATCATCGCCAGATCGGAGGCAATGCTGCATATACCGTCGACGCCGACCTCGCGGCAAACCTCGAGTATTTTCTCTTTTTCAACTATGCTTATCGGGTAGAACACGTCGGCGCTCTTTTCGCCGACGTCTCCCGCCGCCCATGCGAAAACGTGGGTCTCAACGCCCATGCTCTTCGCCTTCCGTATCAGCGGCTCCTGAAGCTCCGAAGCGCCGATTATCGCGAGCTTACGCATTGTTTTCATTCCTTATTCTTTTTTCGTTTCGGCTATGGTCTTATCTTTTTCAGCCGGGTTCAGTATCTCGCTGACAACGTAGAGCGGACGGTGCTTGACCTCCTCAAATATGTTGCCGATATAAAGCCCTACGACTCCGACAGCGCAGAGAAGTATGCCGCCGACAAGGTAAATCGACGCGATGACCGACGTCCAGCCGACGAGCGTATCACCGACCGCAAGCGCACGGATTACAAGGTAAATTATGTATATCATTGCGAGCAGCGCAATGAAAAAACCGAACTTGATTGAGAAGAGCAGAGGACGGTTCGACTGCGAGGTTATTATCTCCGTGGCCAGCTTCATCTTTTTGCGGAAGGTATAGGACGACTTGCCCTCGAAGCGTGCGTCCTCCTCCGCCGGTATCGCCGT
>JAEFAK010000232.1 GCA_016287555.1 Oscillospiraceae bacterium | reverse complement strand
AGACCGCCGTTACCGGCACCGAGATGTTCCACAAGACCCTCGATTACGCCGAGGCCGGCGACAACGTCGGTACCCTTCTCCGCGGCGTCGCCAAGAACGAGGTCGAGAGAGGCCAGGTCCTTGCTAAGCCCGGCTCCATCAAGCCTCTGACCCACTTCAAGGGCCAGGTCTACGTCCTGACCAAGGAAGAGGGCGGCCGTCACACCCCGTTCTTCAACAACTATCGTCCGCAGTTCTACTTCCGTACCACCGACGTTACCGGCGTCATCACGCTGCCTGATGGCGTTGAGATGTGCATGCCGGGCGACAACGTCGTCATGGAAGTCAAGCTCATCACCCCGATCGCCATCGAGAAGGAACTCCGCTTCGCTATCCGTGAGGGCGGCCGTACCGTCGGCTCCGGCGTCGTCATCGAGACGTTCGACGACTGATCCTCTCAGATTAAGATCAAGCTTTTTATCCGCCCGGCAAGCTTTTGCCGGGCGGATCTTTTCGCCCTTCCCGGCCGCGCGCAGCGGCAGGAGAAGGGCTTTTTTAGTTTTGAAACGCTAAAACGGGGAAAGACTTGCTAAAACGGTGAAATATGTATATAATAAGGATGTAGAAATATGCAGTTTTGGATTTTTGAAGGATCCGCTCGGTAATTTGGAAGGAAGTTGTCAATGTTTTCCGTGGGAGATCACATCGTGCATCCTATGCACGGGGCAGGTATCATAGAGAGTATCGAGGAGAAAAAGGTCAACGGCACGCTGAGAAAATACTATGTTTTCAAAATGCCTGTCGGCAGTATGCTCGTTATGATCCCGACGGACTCCTGCGAGGAGATCGGCGTGCGGCCCATAATCTCCTCCGACGAGGCCGAAAGGCTGCTTGAGGAGTTTTCCAACATCGAGTGCGATATGGACTCGAACTGGAACCGGAGATACAGGGAAAACATGCTGCGCTTAAAGAGCGGCGACCTGCTCGAGGTCGCGCGCGTGGTCAAGGGCCTGATGGCGAGAGACTGCGAGAAGGGCCTTTCGACAGGCGAGCGCAAGATGCTCCGCAGCGCCAAGCAGATCCGCATTTCCGAGTTCGTGCTCTCGCAGCACTCAAATTACGAGGACGTGGAAAACAGGATCAACACTGCGCTCGCATGAGAGGTGACGGACCTTGCGACTGTTTGAAAAATTCCGCAAGACCTTCGCGTCGTGCGTGATTGTTGCGGCGGGCTCCTCGGAACGCATGAGCGGCATCGACAAGCTGTTTGCTCCGCTCGGAGGGAAGCCCGTCCTTGCTTATTCTCTCGAAGCCTGTGAGGCCTGCCCGGACGTGTCCGAGATCATAGTAGTGACGAGAGAGGACAAGATAGCCGAGGCAATGAAGATGTGCGATAAATACGCTCCCGGAAAGACGGCCTCGGTCGTCTGCGGCGGCGCGACCCGCGCCGAATCCGCGCTCGAGGGCGCGCTTGCGGCGTCGAGGGAGGCCGCCGTCATCGCCGTGCACGACGGCGCCCGTCCGCTCGTGACTCCGGCGCTCATCTCCCGCGTCATCCGCCTTGCAAAGCAGAAGGGGGCCGCCGTCCCGGCCGTGCCCGTGACGGATACGATAAAGAAGGTCGAAAAGGGCGTCGTCGCCTCGACCCCAAGGCGCGATTCGCTTTTCGCCGCTCAGACGCCGCAGGCTTTCGACGCCGCGCTCATCAAGGCCGCGCTCACCGAATCCGTCAAAAAGGGCGTGACGGACGACAGCCAGGCCGTCGAAATGCTCGGGATGAAGGTCTACGTGGCAGAGGGCGATCCGGATAATTTCAAGCTCACCCTGCCGCGCGATTTCGCCGCGGCGGAGGACGTCATCGCAAGGAGGGCCTCCAAATGAGGATAGGACACGGCTATGACGTCCACAGACTTATAAACGACCCCGCAAGAAGACTGGTCCTGGGCGGAATCGGGATCCCGTCCGAGCTCGCGCTGGAGGGCCACTCCGACGCGGACGTGCTCACGCACGCCGTCATGGACGCGCTGCTCGGCGCGCTCGCTCTTGGCGATATAGGAAAGCTCTTTCCCGATTCGGACGACAGATATCTCGGCATAAGCAGTATGCTGCTGCTTGAAAAGGTCATGGAGCTCGTGCGCGAAGCCGGCGCGTCTGTCTCGAATCTGGACGCGACGGTCGTCGCACAGCGCCCGCGCCTTGCCGGGTATATAGACGACATGAGTGCGGGCCTCGCCGCGGGGCTCGGCGTCGACATCTCGCGCGTCAGCGTTAAGGCGACGACGGAGGAAAAGCTCGGCTTTACCGGGCGCGGAGAGGGCATAGCCGCCCACGCGGTCGTCCTGCTCAACGAATAGACATATGAACTACAACAACGTCAAATTCGTCCGCTCCGCAGCCGCGAAGAAGGACTTCATAGACGACGGGCGAAAGCAGATAGTCTTTGCCGGACGCTCCAACGTCGGCAAATCG
>JAEFAK010000231.1 GCA_016287555.1 Oscillospiraceae bacterium | reverse complement strand
TGGCGCGGGGGAGTCAGCGTCAGGTAGGTCCCGACGGGCTTTCCGAGCGCCTCTGCGCCGCGCTCGTCAAGTATCTCGACGAGCTCCGTCTTCGTCCCGCGCCGCGCACCGGACTCCTCGCGGACGCCCGCCAGCGCGCCGGAACCGCGCATCTGCCGCGCCTCGACGGCCAGATCCGTGCGAAATTTCATGTGCATCCCTCCCGTGGGGATTATGCCCTTCCGCGCGCGGGAGAAAATGGGAATAAATGGGAGCACAGAAGCGGCGGCACAAGAGGGTGCGTCAGCATCGCGCCCTGCGCGGGAACGGATGCGCGCGATCCGGCGGCTACCCTCTCGGGGGCTGTAAAGGAGGGGCTTGACCATCCCGAGATCCGCCGTAAAGACGACGGGAGGGGCAAGCCCCTCCCCTACGTTTTTGCTTTTCCTGCCATCAAAGAGAAACGCGCATCCCGCAGGTGCGGCGGAAGCCCCTCATCCGACCTCGCTTCGCTCGGCCACCTTCCCCCGGTGGGGGAAGGCTTTGGGACGGGGGACGAAAGGGGCGGGCCGATGTGGGCATCGGCCCCTACGCGCGGCCCGCGGGTGCGGTGCGAGGGGGGAAGGCTTTGAAAAAGAGAACGCCTCCCCGGTGCCGGGGAGGCGTTTGATGCGATATTGCCGTTATTTCGCGTATTCGACGGCGCGGGTCTCGCGCAGGAGATTGACCTTGATCTGGCCGGGATACTCCATCTCGGACTCGATCTTCTTGGCGATGTCGCGCGCGAGCAGGATCATCTCGTCCTCGCTGACCTCGTCGGGCTTGACGAGGATGCGTATCTCGCGGCCCGCCTGGATGGCGAACGAGCTCTCGACGCCGGGGAAGGCGGAGGTCAGCTCCTCGAGCTTTTCAAGACGCTTGACGTAGTTTTCGATATTCTCGCGGCGGGCGCCGGGGCGCGCGGCGGAGATGGTATCGGCGGCCTGCACGATGCAGGCGACGATGGTCTGCGGCTCTATGTCGCCGTGGTGGGCGGCGATGGCGTGGATGACGCCCTCGGACTCGTGGTACCTGCGGGCGAGGTCGACGCCTATGCTGACGTGGCTGCCCTCGACCTCGTGGTCGATGCTCTTGCCGAGGTCGTGCAGGAGGCCGGCGCGCTTGGCCATGGCGACGTCCGCGCCGAGCTCGGCCGCGAGCAGGCCCGCGACGTTGGAGACCTCGATGGAGTGGTTGAGCACATTCTGCCCGTAGCTCGTCCTGAACTTCTGGCGGCCGAGCAGCTTGATGATCTCGGGATGCAGGCCGTGGACCCCCGTCTCGAAGGTCGCCCGTTCGCCCTCGGAGATGATGACCTGATCGACCTCGCGGCGGGCGCGCTCGATGGTCTCCTCGATGCGGGCGGGGTGGATGCGCCCGTCGAGAATGAGCTTCTCGAGAGCGATGCGCGTCACCTCGCGGCGGTACGGGTCGAAGCTGGAAAGCGTGATGGCCTCGGGGGTGTCGTCGATGATGAGATCGACGCCCGTGAGGTTTTCTATCGTGCGGATATTGCGGCCCTCGCGGCCGATGACGCGGCCCTTCATCTCGTCGTTTGGCAGGGGAACGACGGATACGGTCGCCTCGGCGACGTGGTCGGCGGCGCAGCGCTGGATGGCGAGGGTTATGTACTCGCGGGCCTTCGCGTCGGCCTCCTCCTTGGCTCGCTCCTCGATCTCCTTGACCTTCATGGCGGCCTCGTGGGTGACCTCGGATTCGAGGTTCTTGATGAGGTAATCCTTGGCCTCCTCGACGGTAAAGCCGGAGATCTTCTCGAGCATTTCGAGCTGGCTGCGCTTTATGAGCCTGGCCTCCTCCTGCGCCGCGTCGGCCGCGGCGAGCTTGGCGGTCAGCTCGTCCTTCTTCTTTTCAAGGGCTTCTGTCTTCTTATCGAGGTTTTCCTCTTTCTGCTGGAGGCGGCGCTCCTGCTTCTGGAGCTCGGAGCGGCGCTCCTTTACCTCTCGCTCGTATTCGGTGCGGTTTTTATGGATCTCTTCCTTGGCCTCGAGCAGCGCCTCGCGCTTCTTGCTCTCGCCGCTCTTGATCGCCTCATTGACGATGCGCTTTGCTTCCTCTTCCGCGCTCTGTATCTCGCGCTCGCTTACTTTTTTGCGGAACAGCACGCCGAGGAGGAAAGCGGCCACCAGAAGGATCAGGACCACCACTACGGGCAGAATGATCTTCAAAAAAAGTGACAAGCTTGTTCCTCCCAATGTTATTTCAAAAAATGCCGCGCTTCGGCGGGACACCCCCCGGCGGGGGATTATAATATAAGGAATTGTTCCTGCCAATCCAACAAATTCAATATATTACGATTATTGTAAACCAACCGAAGTTAACTGTCAACCCTTTGAAAAGAGAAAAAATGTGCGAGGAACAAAGCAGAAGCGGATTTCGTCGCAATATATGGTATGAAAAGGCGCCGCCCGGCAGCGGCCGGAAGGCCG
>JAEFAK010000230.1 GCA_016287555.1 Oscillospiraceae bacterium | reverse complement strand
CCGCCTCCTCGGCTTGGGAAGCCGATGTACTACCGATGTACTAACCCTGCGTCGGAATAAGACTATTGCATATTAACACACCGGAAGATAATTTTCAACTATGATTTTCAGTCTATGTCGGCAACAACGTCGGCCGGGTCGAGAGGCCCGAGGAGCATCTCGGGATTGCGCATGAGATATTTCATGTATCTGAAGGCCACCGAGAAGGCAAAGCCGTCGCAGATGCGCTCGTCGGAGGTGACGGTATAGTCCATGTACCGGCGTTCCGTAACGGTGCCATCACGCTCCACCTCGCGGTCGGTCCTTTTCGCTCCTATGGCGAGGAATATGGGGATGTCGCCGAAAGAGTAGATGTGGTGGAAGACCGGCGGGATGCCGAGGGAGCCCAGATCCGTCACGACTATGCTGCCGTGGAAGGGGCTGACCTGCGTCAGAGCCTCGGGGAGAAGATCGTGGTAGTCCATCCATTTGAAAAGCTTTATCGCCCAGCGGAGGACGAAACGGGGGAACTTCGCGAACATGGCAGCGACCCTGTCGGTCCCGTCGTCGACCTCGCCGCTTTTGTTGGCGGCGACCTGTTCTTCGATCTTGTCATATATCTCGAGAACGCCGTCGGTGGGCTCGAATCTGACCTTTATAGCCGTTTCGCCGCCCTCGAGAGTCATCTGCTTCTTTATAGTCATGACGACTTCGATCCTGTTGCGTGCGTAGATCCTCTGCCCGGCGACGAATCTGTTGAGCGCCGGATACTTGGCTATGGTCCTGCAGTAGCAGGCGAGGAACATGTGGAGCATGCCGACGCCCTTGTGACCCTCGGAGCGCAGCCTGCGGATGAACGCCTCGGCGGCGGTTATCTCGACCTTGTCGGAGAAAAAGTTCAGCGCGTCGTCCCTGTCCTTCATTATGTAAGGGGTGAAGGCGCAGTAGGGATCGATCGTGCGCAGCCAGTGACCGTGTTTTCTGTCTCCGCGGCGTTTTTTTCTAGCTTGTGCCATGATGTGACCTCCAGAGGTTGTTGGAAACAGTATAGTCTCAATCGCCGGAATAATCAACGGTTTTCGTGAAGCACGGGACGGGCAGGCGGAAACGCAGCAGAAATAATTGAGATTAAATAGCTTTATTTTTCCGGAAGTATGTGTTAGAATATAACGAAGAAAAAAGAGGAGGTGTCCGAAATGAGTGAATCCAAGGGATACATCACCATGGAAGACAACGGCGGCAGCATCAACATATCCGAAGACGTTGTGGCGACCATAGCCATCGAGGCCATAGGCCAGGTGGAGGGCGTCGCCGCCGTTACGAACACTCTCGGAAAAGATATAGCGGAACTGTTCGGCAAGAAGAACGCTCCGAAGGGCGTCACGGTCGACGTGGCGGACGACAGGATAGTCATCACCGCGCACATCTCCGTGGCCTACGGTTACGGGGTCAACACCGTCGCCGAGAACGTTCAGACGGCCGTGACCGAGGCGGTCGAATCCATGACAGGCGTCAAGGTAAGCGCCGTCAACGTCCACGTGAGCTCCGTTTCCTTCCGTAAGACGGAGGGCTGAGACCGGGATACGCAGGCGGGGGATATCTTCCCCCGCCGAATTATTATCGCAGGAAAACGCCGCAAAGCGGCCGGAGGCGCCTATGACGAGAACCACGGCAAGAGAGATAGCGGTCCACCTCTCCTTCGAGGCGGGCGTGAACGGACTTTCCGCGCAGGAGCTGCTCGATACGGTATTCGATCCGGATTACTATGAGACGCTCGCGCAGGAGGACGAACTGTATTCCGAATACCCCGATGAAAAGCAGATGGAGTACATTCGCGAGATGACGCTCGGAGTGCACGAGCATCTGCCTGAACTGGATTCATATATCGAGAAGTATTCGAAGGGATGGCGGGTCGGACGCATATCGCGCGTCGCCGTCGCCATCATGCGTATATGCATGTACGAGATACTGTACATGCCCGACATACCCGACGCCGCCTCGGTGAACGAGGCGGTAGAGCTGACGAAGAAGTACGAGGACAGGGAAGTCGCCTCGTTCGTCAACGGCATCCTGGGATCTTACATCAAGGGTGAGAAGAACATTGACTGACCGCGCCTGCCTGGCATTCGACACAAGCAACTACACCACCTCGGTCTGCGCGTTCGACGGCGAGACCGCCGACGCGCACGCAAGGCTCCTGCCGGTGGGGGAGGGTGAGCTCGGACTGCGCCAGAGCGACGCGGTCTTTCACCATACGCGCGCCCTGCCGGAACTCGTGGAGCAGCTGGGCAGCCTCGCTCCCTGCGCCGTCGGCGCATCGGACCGGCCGCGTGAGGCGGAAGGCTCCTACATGCCCTGCTTTCTCGTCGGCACGGCCGCCGCAAGGAGCGCGGCCTCGCTTTTCGGAGGGCCGTTTCTGCCGGTCACGCACCAGAAGGGGCACGTGGCCGCCGCGGCATGGTCGGCGGGACGCCCGGAGCTCCTGGACG
>JAEFAK010000229.1 GCA_016287555.1 Oscillospiraceae bacterium | reverse complement strand
TGCGGGCGGCATTTTTGATACGGGGGCATCTCCATGATCCATCAGTACAAGCTCGGCGGATACAATATCGTGCTCGACGTGTGCTCCGGCTCGGTGCACCTCGTCGACGAGGCGGCCTGTGACGCGATAGCCGCGCTCGGCTCCGGCGCGTCGGAAGAAGACGCGACGGCTCTCCTCGTGCGGGACCACGGCCTTTCCGAAGCCGACGCGCGCGAGCTGCTCGGCGAGATAGACGGGCTGCGCAAGGCGGGAAAGCTCTTTTCCCCCGACACCTTCGAGCCCCTTGCGGGCGAGCTCAAGGAGCGCTCGGCCGGCGTCGTCAAGGCGCTCTGCCTCCACGTCGCCCATACCTGCAACCTCAACTGCTCCTACTGCTTCGCCTCGCAGGGCAAGTACCACGGGGAGCGCGCCGTCATGAGCTTCGAGGTCGGAAAGCGCGCGCTCGATTTCCTCATCGAGAATTCCGGCTCGCGCCGCAATCTCGAGGTCGATTTCTTCGGCGGCGAGCCGCTGATGAACTTCGAGGTCGTCAAGCAGCTCGTCGAGTATGCGCGCTCCGTCGAAAGGGAAGCGGGCAAGAACTTCCGCTTCACGCTGACGACCAACGGCGTCCTCATCGACGACGAGGTCATCGATTTCGCAAATCGCGAGATGAGCAACGTCGTGCTCAGCCTCGACGGGCGCAAAGAGGTCCACGACCGCTTCCGCGTCGACTACGCGGGGCGGGGGAGCTGGGAGACGATCGTTCCGAAGTTCCAGAAGCTCGTCGCGGCCCGCGGCGGGAAGAACTACTATATGCGCGGCACGTTCACGCACCATAACCCCGATTTTCTCGAGGATATCCGCGCCATGCTTGACCTCGGCTTCACGGAGCTGAGCATGGAGCCCGTCGTCTGCGCGCCGGACGATCCCTCCGCCCTGACGCGGGAGGACCTGCCCGTCGTGCTCGGGCAGTATGAAAAGCTGGCCGAGCTCATGGCGGAGCGCCGCCGCGAGGGGAGACCCTTCACGTTCTATCACTATATGCTCGACCTCAAGGGCGGCCCCTGCGTCTATAAGCGCATCTCCGGCTGCGGGTCGGGCACGGAATACATGGCCGTCACGCCCTGGGGCGACCTTTACCCCTGCCATCAGTTCGTCGGCGAGGAGGCCTTCCGTCTCGGCGACGTATGGCACGGCGTGACCAATCCCGAAAAGCAGGCAGAATTTGCCGCCTGCAACGTCTATACGCGCCCCGAATGCGCCGACTGCTGGGCGAGGTTCTACTGCTCCGGCGGCTGCGCCGCCAACGCTTACCACGCGACCGGCTCGGTAAACGGCGTCTACGCCTACGGCTGCGAGCTCTTCCGCAAGCGCATGGAGTGCGCGATCATGCTCGCCGCGAGCGAGGGAGAATGACATGACCCCGATATGCGATTTCGTGCGCGAATACGCCGCCTCGGACGCCGTCCGTATGCACATGCCCGGCCATAAGGGCCGCGGCCCGCTCGGCTTCGAGGAGCTGGACATAACCGAGTTTGACGGCGCGGACGACCTCAGCTTCCCGCGCGGCGTCATCGCCGCCAGCGAGGCCGAGGCGAGCCGCATCTTCGGCTGCCCGACGGTATACTCCGCCGAGGGCAGCTCGCTCTGCGTGCGCGCGATGCTGTTTCTCGCCTGCGCGGGGCATGAAAGGCCCCTCGTCGTCGCCGCGCGAAACGCGCATAAATCGTTTGTCAATTCCGCCGTCCTGCTCGGCTTCGATATCGACTGGATATATCCCTCCGCGCCGTTTCCCTCCTGCGTCGTGACGGCGGCGGAGGTCGCCTCCGCTATAGAGGCCGCGGACAGAAAGCCCTGCGCCGTCTTCCTGACGAGCCCGGATTATCACGGCGGCGTCGCGGATATCGCCGCGATAGCCGGGGTCTGCCGCGAGGCGGGCGTGCCGCGCCTCGTCGACAACGCCCACGGGGCGTACCTGCGCTTTCTCGGAAAGCACCCCATCGAGCTGGGCGCGGACATGGCCTGTGATTCGGCTCATAAGACCCTCCCCGTGCTGACGGGCGGGGCGTATCTGCATATGCGCGAGGGCTCGCCCTTCGCCGCGCGCGCGAAGGAGGCCATGGCCCTTTTCGGCACCTCCAGCCCCTCGTATCTGATCCTCCAGTCGCTCGATGCGATAAACCCCTATCTGGAGGGCCACGCATCGCGCCTCGCAGCCTTCCTGCCCAAGGTCGAAAGGCTGCGCGCCGCCCTTTCCCGCGCGGGCTATGCCGTCGCGGAGAGCGATCCGCTCCGCGTGACGATGGCGCCGAAATCCTATGGCTATACGGGCGACGGGCTCGCCGAAAGGCTCCTCGAGAAGGGCATATTCTGCGAATTTCACGATCCGGACAGCCTCGTCATGATGCTGACCCCGGAAAACACGGACTCAGACCTCTGGCGCGTCGAGGCCGCGCTGACGGCTCTTCCGCCCCGCGCCCCCATTTCG
>JAEFAK010000228.1 GCA_016287555.1 Oscillospiraceae bacterium | reverse complement strand
TTCCTGATGAGGATGCTTGCGCCCGCCCTGCGGCGGGACGTTGGCGACCGTCCCCTCGAGGATCTTCAGCAGAGCCTGCTGCACGCCCTCGCCGGAGACGTCGCGCGTGATGGAGGTGTTCTCGCTTTTGCGGGCGATCTTGTCGAGCTCGTCGATATAGATTATGCCGCGCTGGGCAAGCTCCACGTCGAAATCCGCAGCCTGAAGAAGGCGCACGAGGATATTCTCGACGTCGTCGCCGACGTAGCCCGCCTCGGTCAGTGTCGTGGCGTCGGCTATGGCGAACGGGACCTGGAGTATCTTCGCGAGAGTCTGCGCGAAGAGCGTCTTGCCGCAGCCCGTCGGCCCGATGAGCAGGATATTGCTCTTCTGGAGCTCGACGTCGTTTTCCTTGGCGTGGACGATGCGCTTATAGTGGTTATAGACGGCGACGGAGAGCGCTATCTTCGCCTGCTCCTGCCCGATGATATACTCATCGAGGAATTCCTTTATCTCCTTAGGCTTGGGCAGATCGTTTGCCTCGCTCTTGTCGCGGAGGATGTCCGGCTTTTCCCCGGGGATAACGAGGTCCTCGTCGAGCACGTCGAGGCACAGCCTGATGCACTCGTTGCAGATAAAGGCGTTCCTGCCCGCTATTAGGCGCTTGACTTCCTTCCCGGATTTCCCACAGAAGGAGCAGCGCACCGTGGTGTCGTCGTAACCCGGCATAAATTACCTCTTATAAATGACCTTGTCGATCAACCCGTATTCGACGGCCTCCTCCGGCGTGAGGAAATGGTCGCGCTCGGTATCGGCCTCGATGACCTCGACGCTCTTGCCTGTATTGGCGGCAAGGATCTCGTTGAGGTGCTTTTTCATTTTGAGGATGCGCTCGGCCTGGATCTGGATATCCGTCGCCTGCCCCTGGCTGCCGCCGGAGGGCTGGTGGATCATGATCTCGGCGTTGGGCAGGGCGATGCGCTTGCCCTTGGCGCCGGAGGACAGCAGGAACGCGCCCATGGAGGCGGCCATGCCGATGCAGATGGTCGAGACGTCGGCCTTTATATACTGCATGGTGTCGTAGATGGCCATGCCGGCGGTTATGCTTCCGCCCGGGCTGTTGATATAAAACTGGATGTCCTTGTCGGGATCCTGCGCCTCGAGGTAAAGAAGCTGCGCCACCACGAGGCTAGCCGTCACGTCATTCACCTCTTCGGAGAGGAAAATGATGCGGTCGTTGAGCAGGCGGGAGAAGATGTCATAGGATCTCTCTCCCCTGCTGGTCTGTTCTACTACATAAGGAATAAGGCTCATATCGATCCTCCCTTGCTTTGCCGCTCCGCACGGCGGAGCGTCCGTTACTCGGCCTTGTCCTCGGCCTTCTCTTCAGCTTTCTCCTCGCCCTTGTCCTCGGCCTTCTCCTCGGCAGGAGGCTCGGGGAGCGCGACGGAATTGTCGACGAGGAAGTTGGCGGCCTTCATGACACGGATGCTGCTCTCGAAGAGGTCCGCGTCGAAGAAGGTCTTGACGGAGTCGGTCTCGACGCCGTACTGCTTGGCGAGCTTTTCATACTCGGCTTCCTTGTCGTCCTCGGCGACCTGGATGTTCTCGAGATCGGCTATCTTGGTAAGAGCGAGCTCCTCGCGAAGCTGCTTCTCGGCTGTCTTGCGCATGTTGGCGACGAACTCATCCTGCGGGATATTGAACATCTTTATATACATATCGAGGCCGATGCCCTGCTGCTGGAGCCTCTGGGCGAACTGCTCGATCTGCTCCTGGGTGCGCTCGTCGATGTACTGCTCGGGGATGTCGCCCTCCATGTCGGCGGTGATCTGCTCAAGGATCTTGTCGAGGAACTCATCGCGGGAGCTGTTCTCGGCGTTCTCCTGCAGGGTCTTGCGGATGTTCTCCTTATACTCCTCGAGCGTATCGAACTCGGAGACGTCCTTGGCGAACTCGTCGTCGAGCTCGGGAAGGATCTTCTCCTTGACCTCGTGCACGTGGACCTTGAAAACGGCGGGCTTGCCCGCGAGGTCCTTGGCATGGTACTCCTCGGGGAAGGTCACGTTGACCTCGATATCGCTGCCGGCCTTGGCGCCGATGCACTGCACCTCGAAGCCGGGGATGAAGCTGTTGGAGCCTATCTCGAGGCTGTGGTTCTCGTCTTTGCCGCCCTCGAAGGGGACGCCGTCGATGAAGCCCTCGTAATCGATGACGACGGTGTCGCCGTACTTGGCTTCGTTCTCGGTCGTGACGAGGCTGGCGTTGCGCTGGCGCAGGCGCTCGATCTCGGCGTCTATCTGGTAATCCTCGACCTTGGCGCCCTTGCGAACGGCCTCGAGGCCCTTATACTGCTTGAGCGTGATCTCGGGATAGAGCACGGCGTCGATGACCATGGTCAGGCTGCCGTCCTCGCCGACGTCGGCGGACTCGAGAGCGGGGGAAGCGACGACCTTCAGCTCCTTCTCCTTGACGGAGAAGAAATAGGCGTCGGGC
>JAEFAK010000030.1 GCA_016287555.1 Oscillospiraceae bacterium | reverse complement strand
AAAGGAAGAAAAGGCCGAGCCGCAGGAGGACAAAAAGCCCGAAGCCCCGCAGGCCCAGTCGGACGCGTATCTGAGGCTGCTGGCCGAGTATGACAACTACCGCAAGCGCAGCCAGCGCGAGAAGGACAGCCTGTACGCCGACATCAAGGCCGACACGCTTTTGAAGTTCCTGCCGGTGTACGACAACCTCGTCCGGGCGCTGAAGCAGCCCACCGAGGACGAGGCCTACCGCAAGGGCATCGAGATGATCATGACCCAGTTCTGCACGACGATGGAGAAGCTGGGCGTGGAGAAGATCGAATCCCTGGGCAAGACCTTCGACCCCGCGCTCCACAACGCGGTCATGCACGTGGACGACGAGACGAAGGGCGAAAACGAGATCGTCGAGGTCTTCCAGGAGGGCTTCCGTCTGGGCGACAAGGTGATCCGCTTCGCGATGGTCAAGGTGGCCAATTAAAACGGCCTTCTCCTTGAGGAGAAGGCGGCCCGCAGGGCCGGATAAGGCGGACGCCTTGTCCACACACCTCATCAGTCAGCTTCGCTGACAGCTTCCCCTCAAGGGGAAGCCGGTATGGATTTGTTTATAAAATATTTCGATATACAGGAGGAATTCATCATGGGAAAGATCATCGGTATTGACCTGGGTACCACCAACAGCTGCGTGGCCGTCATGGAGGGCGGCGAGGCTGTCGTTATCGCGAACGCCGAGGGCGCGCGCACCACGCCGTCCGTCGTGGCCTTCGCCAAGAACGGCGAGCGTATGGTCGGCCAGGTGGCCAAGCGCCAGGCCGTCACCAACCCCGACCGCACGATCTCCTCGATCAAGCGCGAGATGGGCAGCAACTACAAGGTGACGATCGACTCGAAGAGCTACACCCCGCAGGAGATCTCCGCGATGGTGCTGCAGAAGCTCAAGGCCGACGCCGAGGCCTATCTGGGCCAGAGCGTGACCGAGGCCGTCATCACCGTCCCGGCCTACTTCACCGACGCGCAGCGTCAGGCGACCAAGGACGCGGGCAAGATCGCGGGCCTGGACGTCAAGCGCATCATCAACGAGCCGACGGCCGCGGCCCTCGCCTACGGCCTCGACAAGGAGAGCGACCAGAAGATCATGGTCTACGACCTCGGCGGCGGCACCTTCGACGTGTCCGTGCTCGAGATCGGCGACGGCGTCATCGAAGTGCTGGCCACGGCGGGCAACAACCGTCTCGGCGGCGACGACTTCGACGCGCGCATCGTGAAGTACCTGGTCGAAGAGTTCAAAAAGTCCGACGGCGTCGACCTCAGCCTTGACAAGGTCGCCATGCAGCGTCTGCGCGAGGCGGCCGAGAAGGCCAAGATCGAGCTTTCCGGCGTGACCACCTCGAACATCAACCTGCCGTATATCACGGCGGACGCGACCGGCCCGAAGCACCTGGACGTGACGCTCACCCGCGCGAAGTTCAACGAGCTGACCCACGACCTGGTCGAGAAGACCGTCGGCCCCGTGAAGCAGGCCCTGTCCGACTCCGGCCTGAGCCCGAGCGAGATCAGCAAGGTGCTGCTCGTCGGCGGCTCGAGCCGTATCCCCGCCGTGCAGGAGATGGTCAAGTCCCTCGTCGGCAAGGAAGGCTTCAAGGGCATCAACCCGGACGAGTGCGTCGCGATCGGCGCGGCCATCCAGGGCGGCGTTCTCGGCGGCGACGTCGAGGGCATCCTCCTGCTGGACGTCACTCCGCTGTCCCTCGGCATCGAGACGCTCGGCGGCGTGTGCACCAAGCTCATAGAGCGCAACACCACCATCCCGACCCACAAGAGCCAGATATTCTCCACCGCGGCCGACAACCAGACCTCCGTCGAGGTCAACGTCCTTCAGGGCGAGCGTGAGATGGCCGCATACAACAAATCCCTCGGCAGGTTCCACCTCGACGGCATCGCCCCGGCCCGCCGCGGCGTGCCTCAGATAGAGGTCAGCTTCGACATAGACGCCAACGGCATAGTCAACGTCTCGGCAAAGGACCTCGGCACCGGCCGCGAGCAGCACATCACCGTCACCAGCTCCTCCAACCTCTCCAAGGAAGAGATCGAGAAGGCCGTCCGCGAGGCCGAGCAGTACGCGGCCGAGGACGCCAAGCGCAAGGAGTAGGTCGACGTCAAGAACCAGGCCGACCAGATGGTCTATCAGGCCGAAAAGACGATAGCCGACCTCGGCGACAAGCTCGACGCGGGCGACAAGCAGAAGCTCAACGACGCGCTCGGCAAGGTCAAGGCCGTCAAGGACGGCGGCGACACCGCCGCGATAAAGGCCGCGACCGACGAGCTGACTCAGGCCTTCTACGCCGTCAGCGAGAAGATCTACAGTCAGAACCCGCAGGGCGCTCCCGGCGCCGGCCCGCAGGGCCCGAACCCCGGCGGCGGAGCCGCTCCGGGCGGTCAGGACTACTACGACGCCGACTATGAGGTCGTCGACGACGACAACAAGTAAGGCAAGACACCGTATGGCGGGGGCAAGCCCCCGCCGTACGTTCGTTCTCGCGTATCCCCATTCGTAAGGGAGAAAACCTATGGCCAGTAAACGTGATTATTATGAAGTCCTCGGCGTCGACAAGAGCGCCTCGCAGGACGAAATAAAGAAGGCGTTCCGCAAGGCCGCGAAGGAGAACCACCCCGACCTCCACCCCGGCGACAAGGATGCCGAGGCCCGCTTCAAGGAGATACAGGAGGCCTACGAGATCCTCTCCGACGAGCAGAACCGCGCCAAGTACGACCAGTTCGGCCACGCCGCGTTCGATCCGTCCTTCGGGGCGGGCGCGGGCGGCTCCGGCTTCGGCGGGTTCGGCGGCTTCGGCGACATCAACGTCGACCTCGGGGACATCTTCGATTCCTTCTTCGGCGGCGGCAGGACGCGCTCCAGCCCCAACGCCCCGCGCAAGGGCAAGAACATAAGCACCTCGCTCAGCATCACCTTCGAGGAGGCCGCCTTCGGCGTCACGAAGGAGCTCAGCATCGGCCGCATCGAGCCCTGCGCCGACTGCCACGGGACGGGCTGCACCCCCGGAACGACCCCCGAGGTCTGCTCCGACTGCCACGGGACCGGTACCGTCCGCACTCAGACGAGGACGGCCTTCGGCGTGATGAGTTCGACGACGACCTGCTCCCGCTGCGGAGGCACGGGCAAGATAATCCACTCCCCCTGCACGACCTGCCGCGGCAAGGGCAGCGTCCGCAGGAACCGCAAGATATCCGTCAACATACCCGCAGGCGTCGACGACGGCATGACCGTCTCCGTCCACGGGCAGGGCAACCAGGGCGTCAACGGAGGCCCGAACGGCGATCTGCTCGTCACGATAACCGTCCTCAATCATTCGCAGTTCCAGAGGGACGGGACGAGCGTTCTCTACAGGCTTCCGATAAGCATCACGCAGGCCGCTCTCGGCGCGGAGCTGCAGGTCCCGACGCTCGACGGCAGCGTCATGCTGAAGATACCCGAGGGCACTCAGTCCGAGGCAGTTTTCAGGCTCCGCGGGAAGGGCATCCCCTCCCTCAACGGCGGCTCGCGCGGAGACCAGTTCGTGACGGTTTCCGTCCAGACTCCGAAGGGGCTCAGCTCCGAGCAGAAGGATCTGCTCAGGCAGCTTGCCGAGACCTTCGGCGAAGGCGGCGGCTCCGGCGGCAAAAAGAAACGCAGAAAATAAGAAAAGCTCCCGCGGTCAACTGACTGCGGGAGCCTTTTTGTATCCGTCAGCATGCATTTCAAAGCTGCTTGCCGTAAAGGTATTCGCGCTGTTCGGGCGTCAACTCGTCTATCCTTATGCCCGTCTCCGCGAGCTTTACGCGGCCTATGGCGTCGTCTATCTCCGCGGGCACGTCGTAGACGCGCCTTTCGAGCCTCGGCTGCTTCGAAAGCCATTCGCACGTCAGCGCCTGGACGGAAAAGCTCATGTCCATTATCTCGGCGGGATGCCCGTTGCCCGCGGCGAGGTTTACGAGCCTGCCCTCGGCTATGACGTTGAGCGTCCTGCCGTCGGGGAGCTTGAAGCCCTCGATGTTCTCGCGGCGCACGGAGCGCGAGACGGCCATCCTCGCAAGACCCGCGACGTCCACCTCGCAGTCGAAGTGGCCGGCGTTGGTGAGGATGGCGTTATCCTTCATGACGGCGAAATGGCGCGGAGTTATGACGTCCCTGCAGCCGGTCACGGTCACGAAGATATCCCCGAGCGGGGCGGCCTCGTCCATGGTCATGACCCTGTAGCCCTGCATGACGGCGTCGAGCGCCTTGAAGGGATCGACCTCCGTCACGATGACGTCGGCGCCCATCCCCTTCGCGCGGAGAGCTACTCCCGAGCCGCACCAGCCGAATCCCGCGACTACGACGGTCTTCCCCGCGACGATCAGGTTGGTCGTGTGCATTATCCCGTCCCAGACGGACTGGCCCGTGCCGTACTTGTTGTCGTAGTAGTGCTTGGCCTTCGCGTCGTTGACCGCGACCATCGGGCAGGGCAGCGTCCCCTCCCGCTCGCGCTGACGCAGGCGGAGTATGCCCGTCGTCGTCTCCTCGCAGCCGCCGATGAGGTCTCCCCCGAGGTCGGAGCACTTGCCCGCCAGAAGCTCGACGAGGTCTCCCCCGTCGTCGATGAGGATATGCGGGCGGCACTTCAGCGTCTGAACAAGGAGCTTTTCATAGCCCTCCATATCGACGCCGTGGACGCCGAAGGTCTCCACGCCGAAGGATGCAAGCCCGGCGGCGACGTCGTCCTGCGTCGAGAGCGGATTGGAGCCCGTCAGGTACACCTCCGCTCCGGCGGCCTTCAGCACGAGGCCCAGGTAGGCCGTCTTTGCCTCCAGGTGTACAGATACCGCTGCCCGCAGGCCCGCCAGCGGCTTTTCCTTTTCAAACCTGCGCTCGATGCCCCCGAGAACCGGCATGAACGAGCGGACCCATTCTATCTTTCTTACTCCTTCCGGCGCCAGAGCCGGGTCTTTAACTATGCTCATAAACTACCTCGATTTCCAATTTCGGCAATTTTCTTCAAAAAAAGATATATCAAAACAGACATGGAATTTTCTGTCGCAGATTGACAGTTTTTGCAGAAAATGCTATGCTTTTTACAAATCAAATAAAACTCCAAGGAGATGACATAATGAAATCAACGGGTATCGTCAGACAGATGGACAGCCTCGGAAGGATAGTCCTTCCCATCGAGCTGCGCCGCACCCTTGAGATCGCCGAGAAGGACGCTCTGGAGATCTTCGTTGACGGCAACATGATCGTCATGAAGAAGTATGAGCCTCACTGCACGCTCTGCGGCGGATCAAAAGATCTCACCCAGTTCAAGGGCAGGAACTTCTGCGCCTCCTGTATCGCTCAGATAAAGAAAGAGCTCTGATTTCAATTCAAACGGGAGAGGACGAGCCGTCCTCTCCCTTTTTTTATTCTTCTTCAGGCTCCCCGTCCTCCGCGGCCTCTTCGGGCTCGGAGGCGCGGAGCTTTTGCTCTGCAAAGAGCTTTCTGGCGCGGCCGATGAAGCCGGTCAGATCCCGCTCATAGAGGCGCTGCTTGTCCTTGTCGAAGCCGGTAACGACCGGGCCGCCGAAGGAAACTATCTTCTCCAGCGCCGCCTGCGCTGTCCCCGCGTCGCCGACCGGAGCGACGAACTCGCCGCCCTCCGTCGTCTTTATGACGAGAGACCAGAAGTTCCCTCCGCCCTCGAGACGTCTGCTGCGCCCGTAGGTCCATATGACCTCGTCCGTCTTTACGACGTCGGTCACGAGCTTGCCCGCGACGAAGATGCGCTCGGGCCCTATGCGGAGCTTTCTGCCGAAGTCCTCGCCCTCGTCAAAGGTCTTCTCGGCGGCCTCCCTGCCGAGCTCGGAGACAAGGGCCTTCCTCGGCTTTTCCCAGTAGCCCGTAAGGCAGGCGCAGAGATAGACGACCGCGGACGCCGCGAGCAGCAGGCCTATTATCGTGAGCGCCCAGCTCCACGGCCTCGGCATCGTCCCGAGGTATCCGTTTTCGAGCACGAGGGGCAGAACGTGGGCGTCGAGATAGGCCTCGTCGAACTCCTCGCCTTCGCCGGCGCTCTTCTGCACGGCGGAGCGGAGCATGTCATAGAGATAGTCCTCTATCCTGCCGACAGTGCCCTCGACCGTGCCCATATTGAATTGGGCGAGCTCCTCGGTCGAATACGCTTCGAGCGCGCTGACGTACTGCGCGGCGTTTATGAGCTCGGTCTTCCCGCGGATGCAGATACCGAGATAGTCGCCTGCGTCGGTCTTGTAGACGCAGTAGCGCGCTTTATACTCGGCTATGTTCCCGTCGCTGTCGTAGCTCTTGGGCTTGACGGCGAACTCGCCGATGATGTCGGCTATGCGGGCATACGCCCGCGCGCCTTTCAGCTCCTCCGAAGCGAGCTTATTGAGCTGCGGCGCTTCGCCGAAGGACTTGAAGGCTCCGAAGCCCGTCGCTGCCAGCAGCGCGGCGGCGACGGCGAGCATGACTATCGCCAGCGGCAGAATCTTTTTGAGGTAGACTCCGCTTATCCTCTTTTTCATCCTTAGCACCCTCCCGTTAAGGCTCTCCCGGTATGATAGCATTTTTCCGGGTCCCGGACAACCCCTCTACCGTTTATTGACTATGGCCTTGGTGCGCCAGCGGCCGGTCCTGTAATAGAGGGCGGCGATGATCGCGTTGAGAACGAATACGACGTGCAGCGTTACGAATATGACGTCGGGATTGCCGTTGGGCCACGTCTCGCTCGCGCTGGTCTTCGTCAGTATCCACGTCAGCGGCAGTCTGACGACGACCATGGAGGATATCGTCATCCACATCGTAGCCATGGTATCGCCGGCGCCGCGCATTATCCCGCCGAGCGACTGGCTTATGGCCGAGCAGATATAGCCCGCGCCGAGGATGCGCATCATCCTGACGCCCATATGTACGACGGATTCAGTCTCCGTGAACATGCGGAGCAGCAGCCCGCCGCAGGTCAGGACGAACGTCACGAGAACGGCAGATACGGCCAGCGACATGAGTACGACCGTCTTTCCGCCGCGGTTGACTCTGTCCATATCCCCGGCGCCGATGTTCTGCCCGGTGTAGGTGGCGGCGGAGACGGAGAAGGTCTGGTTGGGTATCATGGCGAAGCTGTCGACCCTCATGACGGCGGTGCAGCAGGCGGCGACGAGATATCCCATCTTGTTGATGAAGGACTGCACGAAGACAAAGGAGAGCGAGATTATCCCCTGAGTTATGCCTGCGGGTATGCCGAGCTTCAGGAGCGTCAGCATTATATCCTTCCGGGGCCTCAGCATCTCGAGCTTCAGCTCGGCAAGGCCCTTCATGCGCAGGACCTTGACCAGGCATACGACCGCGGAGAGTATCTGCGAGATTATGGTCGCCCACGCGGCGCCGGCGACGCCCATTTTGAGCCCGGCGACGAACGCTATGTCCAGCACGATGTTCAGCGCGCATGTCCCCAGCAGGACGAGCAGCGGGAAAACGGCCTCGCCCATGCTTCGCAGTATGCCGGAGAGGATGTTGTAAAACCCGATGCCGATGACGCCGAGGAAGATTATCTGGAGATAGGACTTCGCCATATCGAACATCTCCGGCGGGGTCTTTGTAAGGCGCAGGAACGAGCCGGACAGCGGCGTTCCTGCCGCAGTCAGGATAACGGACGCGATGAAAATGAGAGTTACGGAGTTGCCTATCGTCCAGGACAGGTTTTTTCCGTCCTTCGCGCCGAAATACTGCGCGACCATGATGCCCGCGCCGGAGGCGACGGTCATGAAAAGGACGAAGAACAGATTGGTGATCGGGCCGGAGCAGCCTACGGCGGCGAGCGCGTCGTCGCCCACGACGCGGCCGACGACGATGGAGTCGACCGTCCCGTAAAGGAGCTGAGCGAGGTTCCCTATCAGCAGCGGGATAGAGAAGTTTATCAGGCATTTGAGCGGGCTGCCGACCGTCATGTCCTGCGCGCCGAAAAGTGCCTTGAACTTGTTCATACTTCCTCCGAAAGGCCACGGACGCGGCTCTGCCCGCGGCGGCCTTATTCTTTATAAAGCAAATACTAAGACAGATGATATATTTTACTATATCCCGCCCTTCATTTCAAGAGCCGCGCAGCCCAGGCGGCACAATTATTCGGCCTCGCGGGGAAAAATCCGGGCCTTCATCTCAATTTGAGCTCATATCGGGTTCAAAACGCTTGTTTTAATCTGCAAGCGGGTTTATAATAATAAGATAAACAAACGCTTGTTATTCGGCATTTCGGGAGAGATGGTTATGGATATCGCCCTCGCAGTCCTGACCGGCCTTGCTGCCGGAGGGGTCGAGCTGTGGCTGCTGACAGTCCTTGTAAAAGCTCTATTGAGCGGCGATACGGTCCGCGCGGCGGTGCTGCTGCCGGTCAAGCTGCTGGTGCTCGCGGCGGGACTCATCCCGACGCTGCTCATTGCGCCGAAGCTTTTATGGCTCGCGGGCTGCGCGCTCGCCGCTCCCATAGTCATCGGCGCCCCGATAATATCGGCCACTCTCAGCAAAAAAGGAGGCGGTAAGCCTTGAGCGATAAACCCGACAAGAAGAAAAAACGCAGGCGCAGGCTGCTGATCGCCGTCATAGCGATAGCCGCCTGGGCTGCCTTCGGGATCATAATGAGGCTCATCTTCGGGCGGCCGGAGAAGGGGGCTTTTACGGTCGAGATCTTCGCGCCGACCGTCAGGCTCGGGCCGCTGAGCCTCAGCGAATGTACGCTCTGGGGCTTCGGAGTGACGGCTGTCGTCCTCGTTCTGGCGCTGCTGTTCCGCTTCCTCTGCGTGCCGCGCTTCAAGGAAGTCCCGCGCGGGATACAAAACGTCTTTGAGCTCATCGTCGAAAAGCTCGACGGGTATGCCGAGAGCCAGTCCGGCGTCAAGCTCGGGGACAACCTCTCGGCCTACATAATGGCGCTTGGCATATACCTCATCGGCTGCGCCGCGCTGGAGCTCTTCGGCGTGCGCTCGCCCTCTTCCGACCTGCTGACGACCTTCGCCCTCGCGCTGGTGACGTTCGTGCTGATAAACTACTACGGGCTCTCCAAGAAGGGGCTTCGCGGCAGGATTAAGGACTTCACGAAGCCGACGCCGGTGATCGCGCCGATAAAGGTCATCACGGACATTGCGACGCCGGTATCCATGGCGTGCCGTCTCTTCGGCAACATGCTCGCGGGGCTGATCGTCATGGAGCTGCTCTACTACGCGCTCGGCAACTTCGGAGCCGGACCGCCCGCGATATTCGGGCTCTACTTCAATCTCTTCCACCCGCTCATCCAGGCATTCATATTTATCACGCTCTCGCTCTCTTTCATCGGCGAAGCCGCCGCCTTACAAGAATAACAGGAGGATAATTCAATGGATATGTCGACTATCGGCGCCGCTCTGGCGCTTCTCCCGGCAGTGGCTGCCGGCCTCTCCATGGGCATAGCGACGGGCAAGGCCGTCGAGGCTACGGCGCGCCAGCCCGAGGCCAACGGCAAGATAAACGCCATCATGCTCCTCGGCATGGCGCTGACGGAGTCCTGCGCGATCTACGGATTCGTTACCGCTCTTATAATCCTTTTCGTAAAATGAGGTGCTTGACCGATGATTGACGCTAAAACCGCCGTCGAAAGCATCATCCTCAATATCGCAAATATCGTCATCATGTTCCTCATCGTGCGCTTTCTCGTCTACAAGCCCGTCAAGAAATTCCTGACGGCGCGCAGAGAGAGCGTCGAAAAGTCCATCGCGGAGGCCGAGGAGAACAGGAAACTCGCCGAGGAGGCCAAGGCCGAGGCCGAGGCCGCCCGCACGAGCGCTGCCGAAGAGGCGCAGGCCGAGAAGACCCGCATCCTCGACGCGGCCGCTGCGGACGCCGACCGCATAGTCGCCGAGGCCAACTCGCAGGCCGACGTCATACGCGACGAGGCCGTCGCGGAGGCGGCGCACAGCTCCGACCGCATCATGGACGATATGCGCGAGCATATAGCGGACATAGCCGTCGATCTCGCGGGAGAGATAATAGGCCGCGAGATAGACAAGGAAGGCAGCCGCGAGCTCATCGACGGATTCTTCGATAAGGTGTCCGAAAAATGAAAGGTACCGTTCACTACGCCAATATGACGCCCGCCGAGCTGGAGGACGTCAGCGCGCGCTTCGACGAGCTTTTCGGCGAACGCGGGGAATATGAATTCGTGCCCCAGCCCGAGCTGAAGGGCGGCTTCATCGCGCATATCGGAGGCAGGACCTTCGACATGAGCGTATCCAGCCGTCTGAGCGCGGTGCGCGGAGCCATGACCTTCCCGGACGATCCCTATATGAACGCGGAGAAGTTCGCATCCGTCCTCGCCGAGCGCACGGAGAAGTTCAAATTTGACGGGCTCGTCTATGAATACGGGACCGTCGTCTCCTCCGGCGACGGGATAATCCACGTCAAGGGTCTCTCTGGCAGGCGCTACGGCGAGCTGCTGACGCTTGCCGACGGCGGCGTCGCGCTCGCGCTGGAAATAAGCGACGACGAGGTCGGCGCGGCCGTGCTCTTCGGGCAGACCTGCGTCGGCGAGCGTGTCTCTGGGACCAACCGCGTCCTCGACATCCCCGCAGGCGACGCGCTGCTCGGCCGTATCATCTCCCCCGTCGGCGACCCGCTCGACGGGAAGAGCGCCCCCGTATGCCACGCGAGGCGCCCGATAGAATACCCCGCGCCCGGCATCATGGACAGAAAGGCCGTCTCCCGTCCGCTCCAGACGGGGCTGCTCTCCATCGACTCGATGATACCCATTGGCCGCGGCCAGCGCGAGCTCATCATCGGCGACAGGCAGACCGGCAAGACGACCATAGCCGTCGATACGATACTCAACCAGCACGATCAGGACGTCGTATGCGTCTACTGCGCGATAGGACAGAAGGCTTCGGCCGTGGCCGAGGTCGTCCGCACGCTGCAGGAAAAGGACGCTATGCGCTATACCATAGTCGTCAACTCCCCCGCCAGCGATTCGGCCGCGATGCAGTACATCGCGCCTTACGCGGCCTGCGCCATAGCCGAATACTTCATGTATTCCGGGCGCGACGCGCTCGTCGTATACGACGACCTTTCCAAGCACGCCGTGGCATACAGGGCCATGTCCCTGCTGCTGCACAGGCCGCCCGGACGCGAGGCCTACCCCGGCGACGTATTCTATCTTCACAGCCGCCTTCTCGAGCGCGGAGCCCAGCTCTGCGGCGATCTCGGCGGCGGCTCGCTGACCGCCCTTCCCATAGTTGAGACCATGGCGGGCGACATCTCCGCCTATATCCCGACGAACGTCATTTCCATAACCGACGGTCAGATATTCCTCGAAAGCGAGCTCTTCCACTCCGGCATGAGGCCGGCCGTCAATGTCGGTCTCTCCGTCTCCCGCGTCGGCAGGAGCGCGCAGAGGGCCGCCATGCGCAAGGTCACGGGAACTCTGCGCCTCGATCTCGCGCAGTACAGGGAGATGTCCGTCTTCCTGCAGTTCGGCGCGGAGGTCGACAGCGCCACGGCCGCCATGCTCGAGCGCGGCGTGCGCAAGAGCGAGCTGCTAAAGCAGCCCAAGCACGACCCCTACTCCCTCGCGGACGAGGTCTGCCTCCTGCTCGCGGCGGAAAACGGCGTCTTCGCTGACGTCCCGCCGGAGAAGGTCTCCTCTGCGGCGCGCGCTCTCATAAAAAGGCTGAGAGCCGTCTGCCCGGATGTGCTCGGCGCCGTCTCGGCGCGCGGCGACATAGACGAGGAGATCAAGGCGAGACTGCTCGACGAGATGCACAGGGGCATGCGGAGGTACGGCGCATGAGCGACATCACCGACCTCCGGCAGCGTCTCTCCGCCGTCGCGCAGACGCGGCAGATAACCAACGCCATGTATCTCATGAGCTCGACGAGGATGCGCCGCGAAACGCAGCGTGTACGCTACGCCAAGGAGTACTTCACCCGCCTGCGTTCCGCCGTTCTGGATATACGCGACAACGCGCGCGGTATAACTCACCCCTATCTTGACGAACGCACGGGCGAGCGCTCGGCGTTTCTCGTCGTCGCGGGCGACAAGGGGCTCTGCGGCAGCTATAATCACGACGTGCTCGACTTTGCCCTCGGCGAGATAAAAAAGCGCGACGCGCGCTTTATTGAGACCGTAGGCCGCATGGCGACGCTGTACCTCAGGCGGAACGGCATCGAGCCCGACGTCGAGGATCTCGGCGCGGCGCATCAGCCGACGCTCCGCGCGGCCCGCAGCATCGTCGAAAACCTCTTCAGGTTCTTTGACGACGGCTCCGTCGATAAGGTTTACATAATCTTTACACGCTTTATTAACGCGGCCAAGTCGCAGCCGGTATGCCTGAAGCTGCTGCCGCTCGACCTCGACGCTTTTTCCGATATCGACACGCACGCGACGCTCTGGGGCGACGTGCTCTATGAGCCCTCGCCGGAGGCCGTCTTCGACAGCCTCGTACCCCAGTGCGCGATAGGGCTCGTCTTCGCGGCGCTGGTGCAGTCTTCCGCCAGCGAGCACAGCGCCCGCATGAACGCCATGCGCGCGGCGACCGACAACGCCGACGAGATAAGCCGCGATCTCCAGCACAAGTACCAGACTCTGCGGCAGCTCTCGATAACCAACGAGATCATCGAGATCACCTCCGGCGCGGAGGGCATCAAGCAAGGATCGGAGGCTGAAACGAAATGACAGGCCGGCTTATACGCATCTCCGGACCAGTTCTGGACGTGCGCTTTGAGGCGGGCTCCGAGCCGCCCATCAAGGCTCTGCTCTACGCACCCGACGCGAAGCTCCATATGGAGGTCGCGTTCCAGGTCGGGCCGAGCGTCGTGCGCTGCGTCGCCCTCGAGGCGACCGACGGCGTCAAATGCGGCATCCCCGTCGAATACACGGGCCACGGCATAGAGGTCCCCGTCGGCGAGGCCATGCTCGGCCGCGCAGTGGACGTTCTCGGCCGCCCGATAGACGATCTCGGACCCATATCCGAGGACGCGCCCCGCCTCCCCATCCACCGCACTCCCCCGTCCTTCCGCCGTCAGAAGCCGACGACGGAGGCGCTCGTAACGGGCATCAAGGTCATCGACCTGCTCGTGCCGTATCCGAAGGGCGGCAAGATAGGCCTCTTCGGCGGCGCGGGCGTCGGCAAGACCGTCCTCATAATGGAAATGATACACAATATCGCGACAAGCCACGGCGGGTACTCCGTCTTTACCGGCGTCGGCGAGCGAAGCCGCGAGGGCAACGAGCTCATAAGCGACATGCACGGCTCCGGCGTCATAGACAAGACGATGCTCGTCTTCGGCCAGATGAACGAGCCGCCCGGATCGCGCATGCGCGCGGCGCTGACGGGCCTTACTCTGGCCGAGTATCTGCGCGACGAGCGCAGGCAGGACGTTCTGCTCTTTATAGACAACATCTTCAGATACGTGCAAGCGGGCAACGAGGT
>JAEFAK010000227.1 GCA_016287555.1 Oscillospiraceae bacterium | reverse complement strand
TGTTGTGCCATGAGTATATCCTCCTAAGAAAATAGTTACTCAATAAAAGCTGTAACCTGTGTGGCTCTTGACCAGAGCATCCTGCAGGTTCTTCGGCAGCTCGACGTAGTGGCTGGGCTCCATGCTGTAGGTGGCGCGGCCCTGGGTCTTGCTGCGCAGATCCGTGGCATAGCCGAACATGGAACTGAGGGGAACGTCCGCCGTGACGATGGCGGCGCCGTTGCGGATGTCCGAACCGGAGATCTGGCCGCGGCGGGCGTTGATATCGCCCATCACGTCGCCCATATAGCCTTCCGGCGCGGTGACAACGACCTTCATGATCGGCTCGAGCAGGGTGGGACCGGCCTTCTGGCAGGCCTCCTTGAACGCCATGCTGCCGCAGATCTTGAACGCCAGCTCGGAGGAGTCGACCTCGTGGAAGGAGCCGTCGACCAGCGTGACCTTGACGTCCACGACCTGATAGCCGGCGAGCACGCCCGCCTGCATCGCGCCCTGAATGCCCTGATCGACACTGGGGATATACTCCTTCGGGATCGCGCCGCCGGTGATCTGGTTGACGAACTCATAGCCCTTGCCGGGCTCGTTCGGTTCGACCGTCAGCTTGACGTGGGCGAACTGGCCCTTACCGCCGGTCTGACGGACATAGCGCGTGTCGACCGTCGCGGGCTTCGTGATCGTTTCCTTGTAGGAGACCTGGGGCTTGCCGACGTTTGCCTCGACCTTGAACTCGCGGAGCAGACGGTCGACGATGATCTCCAGATGGAGCTCTCCCATGCCGGCGATGATGGTCTGGCCGGTCTCCTCGTCGGTGTAGGTGCGGAACGTCGGGTCTTCCTCCGCCAGCTTCTGCAGGGCGATGGCCATTTTTTCCTGGCCCGCTTTCGTCTTCGGCTCGATGGCCACGCGAATGACGGGTTCCGGGAATTCCATGGACTCGAGGATGATCTGGTGTTTCTCATCGCAGAGAGTATCGCCCGTCGTGGTGTTTTTCAGTCCCACGGCCGCGGCGATGTCGCCGGAGTAGACCTGATCGATATCCTCTCTGTGATTGGCGTGCATCAGCAGGATCCTGCCGAGACGCTCGCGCTGGCCCTTTGTGGAGTTCATCACCGTTTTGCCCGTCTCCAGCGTGCCGGAGTAGACGCGGAAGAAGCTCAGTCTTCCGACGTAAGGGTCGGTCATGATCTTGAAGGCCAGAGCCGAGAACGGCTCGTCGTCGCTTGCGCGGCGGGTCTCCTTCTCGTCGCTCTTGGGGTGGACGCCTTCGATCGCCGGGATGTCCAGCGGCGAGGGCATGTAATCCACGATCGCGTCGAGCAGCTTCTGTACGCCCTTGTTCTTGTAGGAAGTGCCGCAGGTGACGGGAACCATCTTCACGTCGCATGTGGCCTTCCGGATGACCGCACGGATCTTGTCCGCCGGTACGTCCTCGCCGCCGAGATAGAGCTCCATGACTTCGTCGTCGAAGTCGGAGATCGCCTCGAGCAGCTTGTCGCGGTACTCCTGCGCAAGAGCCATCATATCGTCCGGGATCGGCTCGATACGCTGATCCTTGCCCAGATCGTCGTAATAGATACGCGAATTCATATCCACGAGATCAACGATACCGACGAAGTCCTCCTCGCTCCCGATCGGGAGCTGGATGGGGACGGCGTTGCATTTCAGTCTGTCGCGGACCATATCCAGCACGTGGAAGAAGTCCGCGCCCGTGATGTCCATCTTGTTGACGTAGATCATCCGGGGGACGTGATAATGGTCGGCCTGTCTCCACACCGTCTCGGACTGGGGCTCGACGCCGCCCTTGGCGCAGAGGACCGTGACGCAGCCGTCGAGCACGCGCAAAGAGCGCTCGACCTCCGCGGTGAAGTCCACATGGCCCGGGGTGTCGATGATGTTGATGCGCGTATCGCGCCAGAAACAAGTCGTGGCAGCCGAGGTGATCGTGATGCCGCGCTCCTGCTCCTCCTCCATCCAGTCCATCGTGGCGGTGCCCTCATGCGTCTCACCGAGCTTGTAGTTCACGCCAGTATAGAACAAAATACGTTCCGTCGTCGTGGTCTTGCCGGCGTCGATGTGCGCCATGATGCCGATATTTCTTGTTTTTTCAAGCGAATACTGTCTGGGCATGGTGTGCTCCTCTGGAAATTACCAGCGGAAATGCGCGAAAGCCTTGTTGGCCTCGGCGTTCTTGTGCATATCCTCGCGCTTCTTCACAGAGGCGCCGGTGTTGTTGCACGCATCCATGATCTCGCCTGCGAGGCGCTCTTTCATGGTCTTCTCGCCGCGCTTGCGGGAGTAGTCGACCAGCCAGCGGAGAGCCAGAGTCTGGCGGCGGGCGGGTCTGACTTCGATAGGCACCTGATAGGTGGCGCCGCCGACGCGGCGGGCCTTGACCTCAAGTGCGGGCATGATGTTGTTCATCGCTTCGGTAAAGGCGTCAAGGGGCTCCTTGCCGGTCTTTTCCTTGATGATGTCGAAGGCGTCGTA
>JAEFAK010000029.1 GCA_016287555.1 Oscillospiraceae bacterium | reverse complement strand
CCCCGGCAGCTCTTTTATCATCATCTCGACGACCGGGTCTTTGTTGTCGGCCGCATATATCATGCGCACGTTCATCTCAGTCTCCAGCGGCAGGAAACCGTAGGCGCTGTTGGAAATTATGTTGTCCCAGTCGCTGAAGAGCATGACGCCCTGCCCGCAGGCGACCGCGAAAAGGGCGTTTGCCATCGTCGAGGTTATCCTGAAGGACGGAACGAAGCTGTCGCGGCAAATCTCGCGGATGAGCTGCTCGAGCTTCTTCTGGATCTCCTTGTCGTACATGAGAAAATCCGTCTCTTTGAAGGCGGTAACGTCCTTTACCTCGCCGAAGTGCTCGCGCGAATATATCAGCCCGCAGCCCGTCGATATGAGCTGCTCGGAGCTGATGCCGTAGAGCGTGGGGCTGTAGAAATCGTGCGCGAGGGCGACGTCGAGCTTGCCCGAGCGCAGGTCGGAGATGAGATCGGGCAGCTTGCCGCACTCTACCGTCATTTCTATTCCGGGATGCTCGTTGGCGATGAAGCCGCGAATCTTTTCATAGAAGAACTTCGGGTTCCACGTATCCGGGCAGCCGAGCCGCAGCGACAGCGAATTTGACGAGAGCGAGGCGCGGATATTATCCAGCAGAAGATCTAACTCGTCTATCGTACGCGCGAAGAAATCATACATGAGCTTTCCCTCCCCGGTCAGAGAGAGGATGTTGTCCTTGCGGTAGAAAAGACTGAACCCGAGCTCGTCCTCAAGGGTTGAGATGCTCTTGCTTATGGCAGGCTGAGATATATAGAGGACGTTCGCCGCGCGCGTGAAGCTCTTCTCCTTCGCGACGGTCATGAAGGCCTTGATCTGAACTTTAGTCATGTTTATACACCTCGTCAAACCCGCACACGGTCTGCATTTTTACGCAATTTGGCAAAAGGCCGCGCAAAACGCATTCAATAACCCGCAGATTATTGACCCGCGCGCTACATATAAATTGAAGGTTATACTTATTTTACAATAATCATATTAGAAAGACAAGCTAAAATATAGTATTATTTTTAGCATAGAGGATCATATTTTTACGGAGTGAAATCCGGAATCATTTTAGGAGGTGTTCCCTACGATCTTCACAAAGCACAACATCGAATTTGATCCCACGAAGTGCGTCGGCTGCGGCCTTTGCTACAAAGCCTGCTTCGTCGACGTCATCCGCTGGGACGCTGAAAACAGGAAGCCTGTTTTCAAGTACGTTGAGGACTGCGAGCACTGCTTCTATTGCCAGAGCGTCTGCAAGAAGGAAGCTATCCGTGTAGTTCCCAATTACGCCAGCGAGCGGCTGCTCCAGTCGTTCCCGCAGTACAAGTAAGGAGGAAGAACACATGGATTACAAGAAGACCGAACTTTCCTGTGATGTTCTCATAGCCGGCGGCGGCGTTGGCGGCCTTACCGCAGCTCTTGAGATCAAAGAGAAGAACCCCGACCTCGACGTCCTCATCGTTGAGAAGCAGACCGCCGGTTACGGCGGCAAGGCCAACAAGGGCGGCGGCGTCCTCCAGTATTTCGATCCGAAGATGTCCCCCGCCGAGTTCGTCAAGTTCCACGTCGAGAACATCGGCTGCTACCTGGGCGATCAGGAAGTCATGTACAAGTACGTCGAGATGAACACCGAGATGCTCGAGAAGCTCATCTCCTGGGGCTGCAACCTTCCCAAGAACCCCGACGGGTCCTGGTTCGTCATCCCCACCGGCCCGATGACCAGCATGATCACCGTTGACCTCGACATCACCCTGAAGATGCGTCAGCGCGCCGAGAAGCTTGGCGTCAGGATCATGGACAAGACCACCGTCGCCGAGTTCTTCGTTGAAGACGGCTGCATCAAGGGCGCCGCCGCGTACAGCATCCTCGACGGTACGTTCTATGTCATCAAGGCAAAGTACGTCGTAGTCGCCACCGGTTCCCAGAACTATCGTTTCGCCTCCATGTGGAGCTCCGGCCGCGGCGACGGTATAGCCGCCGCCTACCGCGCGGGCGCCGAGATGCGCAACTGCGAGTTCGGCAACTTCACCCAGATCGCGAAGGTCAAGAGCCATGACGAGGTCGTCTTCGGCGAGAACAACATGTACAACGCCAAGGGCGAGTTCATCACCCCGCACTTCCGCTCCTACAGAGAGACCGACATCAACTCCAACGCCATCAGAGAGTGGTATTGGCAGATGCTCGCCGGCACCGGCCCGGTCCACCTCGAGTACCCCGAGCGTGAGCAGGAGTCCCGTCCCGCCGAGGGCACCGACAGCAAGGAAGGCGGCGCCGCTATGGCCCGTCTGTTCGACCGTCCGTACGGCAGAACGTTCCGCATGCTCAACACCATCAGCTCCCAGTCCGCCGACCAGGGCAGCATGGAGATCTGCCCGCTGTTCATAGGCGAGCAGTCCCCCATCCGCGTCGACGGCAACATGGCCACCTCCATCAAGGGCATGTACGCCATCGGCGACTGCAGCTACACCGGCTCCGCCGCCCCCGGCGCCGTTCCGGCTCCTCCGGGACGCAACCGCGGCTCCGGCATACTTAACGCCGTCTTCGCCGGCATCGTCTGCGGCGACGCCATTGCCGCCCTCAAGACCTGCGGCTGCGCTCCCGCCGAGATCCCGGCCGAGAAGGTCGCCGCCGTTGAGGAAGCCATCTATGCTCCTCTCAAGAGAACCGCCGGCCACAAGGCGAAGGACGTCATCGACCTCGTTCAGAAGGCTGTCGTTCCCATCGAGCAGTCCGTCTACATGAAGGAAGACCGCATGAAGAAGGCCGAGGGCATCGTCGCCGAGGCCCGCGAGGCCGCCAAGGACCTCCGCGCCGACGACTGGCATGACCTGCTGGCCTGCCACGAGGCCGAGGCCATGGTCACCTGCGCCGAGATGTTCTATGCCGCTTCCGAGATGCGCAAGGAGTCCAGAGGCTGGTTCCTCCGCGAGGATTATCCCGACATCGACAACAAGAACTGGCTCAAGTGGATCATCGTTCAGAACGTCGACGGCAAGATGACCCTCCGCACCGAGGACGTGCCCATCGACAAGTATCCCAACAAGCCCGAATAATCCCGGCTGACATCATTCTTACAAGGAGGCTATATCATGGCTGAACTGGTACCCATTACCGAAGAAGAAAGAAATGGCCCGCTTTATAAATACTTCGCCCGTGAGATGGCTGAGCCCGACCCCAAGAAGTATGAGCTGACCCAGGAGCCGGTGGACTTCCCCGACGAGGAGAGCCTGCCCAACCTGAACAACCTCTTCAACCCCGGCTATATGCCCGTTGAGCTCGGCTACGGCTATCTGCCCGACGGCTGCGCCATCCTCGCCAACCTGACCGACTTCCCGGGCTGCACTCCTGAGATGTTCGATTTCTGGTTTGCGTGGCATCCCATCGAGTCCATGCGCTACAAGATCTGGAACCGCGAGCAGCACTACTACTGCCAGACCATGAACCCCGAGATCGCGCTGGATAAGACCAAGTCGCTCAGAGAGCGTCTCTGGAACACCACCCACGACATCGAGGAAGACTGCAACATGGGCAAGCAGCCCCTCAAGATCAAGTTTGCCAACCCCGTTGACATCGGCTTCGATCCTGAGAAGTTTGCCAAGTTCGACGGCACCATCATCTGCTCCGCCGCGGGCAACATGATCCACTTCTTCCGCCGCACCGAGACCGGCTGCGAGCTCCGCACCCGCTTCTTCTTCGGCTACAAGATCGAGAACGGCAAGCCCGTCAAGATGCTTCCGCCGGGAATGAAGTTCCCGACGCTCGAGCCCGTCAAGGCGCTCCTGCATCACAACATCAAGGAATTCACCAACCTCGCCTCTATCCTGCCCGAGGTCTATGCTGAGTTCTACGATGACTTCGTAAAGTAAGTCCTCTATAAAAGACAGCGGTCCGGCTCAATGCCGGGCCGCTGTTTTTATCTTCCGTCAGCTGCCGAATGCCTCCGCGGCATGCGTTACCCCCTTGTCGGTCATCCCCGCTCTTTAAGTTGACATAAAATAGTACGCCCTGCCCGCGGGATGCGGACAGGGCGTTTTTTCTTTTTCCCCGATATTAATAACTCACTGAGTCATGGCTGTCAAATGAGTTTACATAATATCACTTAATATCTTCCCATTTCCAGTCGGCGATCTCCGGCATGTCGACGCCATATTCGGAGATGTACTGCTTGTGCTCGACGAGCTTGTCGCGCATCTCCTGGATGAGGAAGGCGCCCCTGTTGCCAAGCTCCGGCAGGCGCTGGACGGCGTCGATGACGAGGTCGAAGCGGTCGAGCTGGTTCTGCACGCGCATGTCGAAGGGCGTGGTTATCGTCCCCTCCTCGACGTAGCCGCGGACGTGGAGATTGCGGTTGTTACGGCGGTAGGTCAGCTCGTGGATGAGCTTGGGATAGCCGTGGAAGGCGAAGATTATGGGCTTGTCCTTTGTGAATATCGCGTCGTAGTCCGCGTTTTCGAGACCGTGCGGGTGCTCCTCGCGCGGCTGCAGACGCATGAGATCGACGACGTTGACTACGCGGACCTTGAGCTCCGGCAGCCTGCGGCGCAGTATCGTCGCGGCGGCCAGCGTCTCCAGCGTCGGCGTATCGCCGCAGCAGGCCAGCACGACGTCCGGCTCCGCGTCGCCGTCGTTTGACGCCCAGCGCCAGATGCCTATGCCCTGCGTGCAGTGGCGTATGGCCTCGTCCATGGTCAGCCACTGGGGGCGCATGTGCTTCGAGGCGACTATTACGTTTACATAATCCCTGCTCCGTATGCAGTGGTCGAAGCAGGAGAGCAGGCAGTTGGCGTCCGGCGGCAGGTACATGCGGACGACGTCGGCCTTCTTGTTGGCGACGTGGTCGAGGAAGCCGGGGTCCTGATGGGTAAAGCCGTTGTGATCCTGCTGCCAGACGTTCGAGGCGAGCACGTAGTTGAGGCTCGCTATCTCCTCGCGCCACGGGAGCGACTTTGTGACCTTCAGCCACTTCGCGTGCTGGGAGAACATCGAGTCGACGATGCGGATGAACGCCTCATAGGAGTTGAAGAAGCCGTGGCGCCCCGTCAGCAGATAGCCCTCGAGCATGCCCTCGCAGCAGTGCTCGGAGAGCAGGCTGTCCATCACGCGGCCGTCGGAGGCGAGGAACTCGTCGTCATCGTATATCTCCGCGTTCCAGTCGCGGCCGACCTCCTCGAAGACGCTGCCGAGCTTATTGGACATCGTCTCGTCCGGGCCGAAAACTCGGAAGTTGCGAAGCTCCTTATTGAGCTTGAAGATGTCGCGCACGAAGCCGCCGAGCTGCGTCATGTCGGAGGCCTCGACAGAGCCGGGGAACGGCACGTCGAGCGCGTATTTGCGGAAATCCGGCAGGCGCAGGGCGCGCAGCAGCTTGCCGCCGTTGGCGTGCGGGTTGGCGCCCATGCGGCGGTCGCCGACGGGAGCGAGCTCCCGGAGCTCCGGCACGGGAGCGCCGTTTTCGTCGAAGAGCTTTTCCGGGTGATACGAGCGCATCCACTGCTCGAGCAGGGCGTAATGCCCGTCATTGGTCATCGGAATAGGCACCTGATGGGCGCGGAAGCTGCCCTCGACCTTCTTCCCGTCGACCTCCTTCGGGCCCGTCCAGCCCTTGGGCGAGCGGAGGACTATCATCGGCCAGCGCGGGCGCTCGGTTATCCCCTGCTCCCTTGCGCGCTGCCAGGCCGTCTTTATCATGTATACGGCCTCGTCGAGCGTATCGGCCATCTTGCGGTGCATTTCCATCGGGTCGGAGCCCTCGACGAAGAGCGGCGTCCAGCCGCAGCCGCGGAAGAAGGACTCCAGCTCCTCGTGCGTGATGCGCGAGAAGACTGTCGGGTTGGCTATCTTGAAGCCGTTGAGGTGCAGTATCGGGAGGACGACTCCGTCGGTGCGCGCGTCCATGAACTTATTGAGGTGCCATGCGGCCGCGAGCGGCCCCGTCTCGGCCTCGCCGTCGCCCACGACGCAGGCGGCGATGAGCTCCGGGTTGTCGGATATGGCTCCGAAGGCGTGCGCGAGGCTGTAGCCCAGCTCGCCGCCCTCGTTTATCGAGCCGGGGACCTCCGGCGCGACGTGGCTGGATATCCCGCCGGGGAACGAGAACTGCTTGAAGAGGCGGCGCATGCCCTCCTCGTCCCGGGAGACGTCGGGGTAGATCTCGCTGTAGCTCCCGTCGAGCCAGTCCTGCGCGACCATGGCGTTGCCGCCATGACCGGGGCCGGAGAGATAGATCATATCGAGATCGTACTGCTTTATGATGCGGTCGAGGTGGGTATAGATGAAGTTCTGGCCGGGCACCGTACCCCAGTGGCCTACTATCTTGCGCTTGACGTCCTCCTTTTTGAGGGGACGGCGCAGCAGCGGATTATCCAGCAGATAGAGCTGACCCACCGCGAGATAGTTCGCGGCGGACCACCACATATCCATCTTTTTCAGCATTTCATCAGAGATTGGCTTGGCTTTCTTGACCTTCATCGATACTCCTCCTTTTCCAGCCTATCTTACCCCCAAGTATATGCAAATTATTCTGCGATTGCAAGAGCGCTTCTCTTTTTTGCTTGTATGGCAGCGCCGCATAAGCTATAATGAACATTATAAATGTATGAGATAAACAGGCGGATCCGGAGGCTGCGATTTGAAAAGACGCTTTGAGCTGCAGAAGGCTCTGACACTGATGATCGCCGTGAGCATAGTCGTGCTCGCGGGCGTCGCGGCGTGCGCGGTCTACTTTTTCAGGACGGGCGTCTCCCCCACCGGCGCCGCGGCGCTGGGCGTCCTGTTCCTTATAGCCGTCGCGGCGATAATCGCGTTTCTCCTGCTGAAGCGGCACTTCAGGCGTCTCTCGGCGGAGGTCACGCAGGCAGAGGACAGCATCTCCGCCCTCGAGGATCTCAACAGCACTCTCCGAGCCCAGCGGCACGACTTTCTCAATCATCTGCAGGTCGTCTACACGCTCATCGACCTGAAAAAGTTCGACGACGCCAACGCGTACATCGAGAAGGTCTACGGCGACATTCAGAAGGTCGGCAGCGTCATGCGCACCTCCATTCCCTCCGTCAACGCCATACTTCACGCAAAGCAGATGATGTGCGCCTCGCGCGGGATCGACGTCGAGTTCGACGTCAGGACGACGCTCTCGGAGCTTCCGATGGAGGACTGGGAATTCTGCCGCGTCCTGGGAAACATCATAGACAACTCCATCCACGCCCTCGAGGGCATGGAAGCAGGCAGAAAGATGAAGATCGAAATAGGCGAGGATCTGCGCGGATACCGCTTCCGCATATCCAACAACGGTCCTGCCATCCCGCCGGAGCTCTGGCAGAGGATATTCGACGAGGGCTTCACGACCCGCCCCGAGGGCAGCGGCATGGGGCTTGCGATCTGCAGGCGCCTGCTGGGAGCCTGCGGCGGGAAGCTGCGCGTCTTTTCAGACGATTCCGAGACCGTTTTCGAGGGCTCGCTTCCGAGGGCCCGTGCAGATTCATAGGCCCAAAACGACGTTTCACGCCCGAAAATGAGGTTTTCGTGAGTTATCTGTTGCCCTTTACGCGCAATATGCTATTCTGTATGCAGGAAAGGAGCGATGCATATGGCAGGACTTATTTCTTCCATAACCGTCTTGTCCGTTGTCCTCTTCGTCGTGGGCGTCGGGCTCATGGTCGTGGAATTTTTCATCCCCGGCTTCGGCGTCTGCGGGATACTGGGCATAATACTTCTTGCCGCCGACGTCTTCGTCACGGCCAAGAGCGTCGAGCAGGGGCTCATCCTCGCCGCGTTCATTTTTATAATACTCATATTTTTGTTTATTCTGTTCTCCGTGCTCGCGTCCCACGGGAAGCTGCCGCGCAGGCTAGTCCTCCTGCAGGCGACCGACAGCGAGTCCGGTTTCAGCTCGGCAAAGGACATGAGCTGCCTCGTCGGCGCCGTCGGCGTGACGCTCTCTCCCCTGCGCCCGGCCGGCAACGCGGATTTCAACGGCGTGCGGCTCGACGTCGTCTCACAGGGCGACTATATCGACGGGAACGTCCCCGTCGAGGTCGTCGAGGCGAGCGGCAACAGGATAATCGTCAAAAAGAAAACCGAAAGCGAGGTAAAATGATATGGAACTGTGGGTAATTCTCGTCATCATCGCCGCGGCGATCGTCTTCCTCTGCCTTTTCTTCAGCTTCGTCCCCGTCGCCCTCTGGATAAGCGCGGCCGCCGCCAACGTCCGCATCGGCATCTTCCCGCTCATAGGCATGAAGCTGCGCCGCGTCATTCCCTCCCGCATAGTCAACCCGCTCATCAAGGCCACCAAGGCCGGGCTCGATATCCCCATAGACAAGCTTGAGGCGCACTACCTCGCCGGCGGCAACGTCGACAGGGTCGTAAACTCCCTCATTGCCGCGCACAGGGCCGACATCAGCCTCGAATTCGAGCGCGCCGCCGCCATCGACCTCGCGGGACGCGACGTTCTTGAGGCGGTGCAGATGAGCGTCAATCCGAAGGTCATCGAGACTCCGATCGTCGCCGCTATAGCCAAGGACGGCATAGAGCTCAAGGCCAAGGCCAAGATCACCGTCCGCGCCAATATAGACAGGCTCGTCGGCGGCGCCGGCGAACAGACCATCATCGCCCGCGTCGGCGAGGGCGTCGTCACGACCATAGGCAGCGCAGAGACGCACAAGGAAGTCCTTGAAAATCCGGACACCATTTCCCGCACCGTTCTCGGAAAGGGCCTCGAGGCGGGCACCGCCTTCGAGATACTCTCCGTCGATATAGCCGACGTCGACGTCGGCCGCAATATAGGCGCCCAGCTCCAGACCGATCAGGCCGAGGCCGACAAGCGCATCGCTCAGGCGAAGGCCGAGGAGCGCCGCGCCATGGCCGTCGCCCGCGAGCAGGAGATGAAGGCCTACGTGCAGGAGATGCAGGCGAAGGTCGTCGAGGCCGAGGCCGAAGTTCCCAAGGCCATGGCTGCCGCCCTGCGCGAGGGCAAGCTCGGAGTCATGGATTATTACAACATGCAGAACGTCATATCCGACACCGCCATGCGCAAGTCCATTGCCGGCGAGGGCGGCGCTCCCGAGCACAAGTAAGGATCATGCGACGACAGGCCGGCCGCGAGGTCGGCCCTGTCTCTGTCTACGGAGGGTACGATGAAGTATTACTGGAGATGCCCCGCCTGCGGAGGCGCCATACCGGACGACTCTGAGTTCTGCCCGCTGTGCGGAGTCAAGCTGAAGATAAAAAAGGCTCCCGCCGAGCCGGCCACCGATAAGGAACCCGCGCCCGCGCCTGCGGCGGAGCCTGCGAAGTCCCGCTTTACCGCAGCCGACGCAAGGCGCGCCATAGTCGCCGCGGAGATACTCTCTCCGCCGGTATCAAAGAGGAGACGCTGATGGCCGTCCGTATCATGCTTGCGGACGACGAGGCGGGGATGCGCCTCGCCCTGCGCTCGATAATAGAGACGATGGAGGGCTTCGCCATAGTCGGCGAGGCCGAAAACGGGGCCCGTGCGAGCATCCACGCGGCGGAGCTGCGCCCCGACGTCATCTTTCTCGACGTGGAAATGCCGGAGATGAACGGCACGGAGGCGGCGAAGCTGATCTCCTCCGTCGTTCCGGACGCCATGCTCGTCTTCGTCACCGCTCACTCGGAGTATATGCCGGCCGCATTCGAGGTCTACGCCTTCGACTATATCGTCAAGCCCTTCAGGCCAGAGCGCGTCATGCAGACGCTGCGCCGCGCGGAGAAAAATCTCCGCTCACGCGACGACGGGACGAGCCTTCTGATAAAAGGGCGCGACACCATTTCCTTCGTCCCGCTCTCCTCCGTTCTCATGGCCTGCCGCGAAGGGCAGGAGACGCGGATAGTGACCGCGGACGAGACGTATCAATCCTCTTCGACGCTGGCCGAGCTCTGGCCGAAGCTCGAGGGGCGCGGCTTTATCAAGACGCACAGATCGTATATCGTCCGTGCCTCCGCCGTTACGAAGCTCGCGCCGTACGGCAGGTGGACCTGGTCCGCCTCCCTGCGAGGAACGGACGCTACCGCCCTCGTGACTCATGACAAGCTCGACGAGCTGCAGCAGCTCCTCGGCGCGCTGTAATACCCGAAAAAACCTTGCGCTCCGTGCCTTTTCGGCATGGAGCGCTTTTTGCTGCGGCTCGGTCTCCTTGCTTTTTCCCCTACGCTTTGATATAATGCGGCATCAACGTTCAGGAGGTCCCGCCATGCCAAATGACTGCAAAAGACTCGCTGCGGCGCTCTGTGCCGTGCTGCTCGGCCTGGTTTTTTCCTGCTGCTCGGCCCCGGAACAGCCTGCGCCTTCCGCCGCGCCGGACTCCGCTCCCGTCTCGGCAGAGCCCTCCGCCCCCCTCTTTTCCGACGGCGAGCGCACGCTCTCTCTTCTGCGTAGGCTCGGGACCGCGCCGCTCTGCCTCAGGCTCTCTACGAACTCGGATAAGCTTTTCTTCTCCGGGGAGCTGACGCTTTATACCGACGGGGAGAACGCGGCGTGCTTTCTCGAGACGGACGGCGAAAAGCTCGCCTCGCTTCTTGCAGGCGGCGAGGAATGGGTCGTCCGCTACGCCGACGACACCTATTATAAGAGCGGCGACGCCAGCATGAAGGATCTGCTGGAAAAGCTGCGCGCGCTCGCGGACGCGGATGGCTACGCCTTCGACTGCGGCGAGATGATCTATGAGGGCGAGAGCTGCGACTACGAGTCCTTCATGGACGGCGAGAGAAACGTCACGCTCCTCTTCGCGCCGGGAAGCTCCGAGCTCCGGCTCGCGCTCATCGACCGCGAGGAGATAGAGGTGCTCGAGATCTCCGACGAGATACCCGACGGCGTTTTCGATCTGCCGACCGGCTTTTCGCTCATACACCCCTGAAAACGAACAAGGCTCTCAGCGATCTGCTGAGAGCCTTGCTTTTTAATTTTTCAAAGCGCGCCGGGACGCGATACGCATTCGGCTGCCGCCACTGCGCCGGCCTCGGCGCATTTTTGCGCGAGCTCCGGGGAGAGCTCCCCTTCCGCGCCGTTTCGCACCATGCAGGCCAGAAACGCCGCCCAGAAGCTGTCGCCTGCGCCGGTCGTATCGACGGCCCTGACGGGCTTCGCGGCGGTACGCACGGTCCTTCCGCCGGAACATACGACCGCGCCCTCTGCTCCGAGCGTCACGGCGACGGTCTTCGGGCCGAGCAGGGAGAGCTTTTCCGCGGCCTCCTCGGGCGGCATTGCGCCGACGAGCAGTTTGGCCTCCCCGCCGGAGACCTTCAGATACGTCACCTCGGGCAGGACGGAAAGCGCCGCCTCCCGGGCCGCCACCGAAGAGGGCCAGAGCGCCTCGCGATAGTTCACGTCGCAGGAAACGGGCACGCCGGCCTCCTTTGCGGCCTTGAGCGCGGCGAGCGTCGCGCTCCGCGCGGGCTCGGCCGAGAGCGAGAGCGTCCCTATATGCAGGATACCGGACGAGGCTATCGCGGAAACGGGCACGTCGGCCTCGCTCAGCATGGCGTCAGCCCCGCGGACGAATCTGAAATCGCGTTCTCCGGACCCGTCCAGCGTCACGAGGGCGATGGTCGTCGCCGCGCGCTTTACCGAGCAGAGAGGCTCGACGGAGTCCCCGACAAGAGCGAGTATGCATTCGCGGCCCCGTATATCGTCCCCTACGGCGCCGATGAAGGAGCTTTTCAGGCCCATGCGGGCGGCTACGCGCGCGAAATTCGCCGGGGCGCCGCCAACGTTGGAGACTGTATCGTTCCCTGTTTTCAGTTCGTCGATCAGTATCTCGCCGAGCGCGGTCACGTCATATCTTTTCATCGTATTTCGCGGCAAGCTCCGCGTCTCTCGCGCGGCAGGTAAAGAGGATCACCTGCCTGGTCTTTGCCATATCGGCGAGCAGGGCCATGGCCTGCCCGGCGCGTTCGTCGTCGAAGCAGGCAAGCGCGTCGTCGAGCACTATCGGGCAGGGCTCCTCGCCGCCCAGAACGAGCTGGCATATCGCGAGGCGGACAGCAAGATACATCTGATCGGCCGTGCCCTCGCTCAGGAACGCCGAGTCGCGCGCGACGGGATCGCCCTCCAGCCTTGTCTTGAAGGCCATGCCCCTGTCGAAGCTGACGGCTGCATAGCGCCCGCCCGTCATCCGTCCGAGAAGCTCGGCAGCGCGGGCTCCGACTATCGGGGCGAAGCGGCTCTGCATCTCGCGCGCGGCCTCCTCGAGGGCGGCGTCGGCCGTCATGAGGCATTCCTCGAAATCCAGGAGCTCCGCCCTGCGCTCGTTGACTGCCTCGAGCTTCGTGGCTATGACGGCGGGGTCGCCGAGATGCGCCCTTTCGCCGCCGAGGCGGGCCTCCAGCCTGCCGAGTTCGGCTATCCTCTCGCGCGTGCGCTCGAGCAGCTCCCTGTTGGCAGGGGCGCCCTCCGGCTCCTCCGCGCTCTCTATATCCGGGTCGTAACACTCCAGATAGGCCAGCGAAGCGGCAGTCCTCGCCGCGGCGTCGGCCTCCTTTTGGGCGGTCCTGACCTTGTCGAGCAGTTCCTCGCCCTCCTCCGGCGTACAGCCGAGCTCTTCGAGCAGCTTATCGCGCCGCTCGGCTGCGGCGTTCAGCTCCCGCTCGGCCTCGGCCGAGGCCGTCTCATAGCGGGAAGCCGCCGCACGGCTGCTCTCGGCGCGCGCCTTATTCTTTTTGATGCCCGTAAAGGCCGCCGCGAGCCCTGCTGCGAGTACTACGGCGGCGCCAATGAGCAGCGGGATATTCTTCATCACCGCTCCGGCGACGGCCATCACTACGCCGAGCCCGGCGGCAATAAAGCCGAAAAGCGGCGCGTTTTTGTTCGTCTCCTCCGGCGCGGGAAGCTCCGCCAGCTCGGTGCGGCGTGCCTCGGCGCGCTCCGCGTATTCCTCGGCGGCGTCGATGGCGTCCCTTGCGAGGGCCACCCTGCCCTCGGTCACGTCGCAGCCGTTCTCTGTAAGAGCGGCGCGGGCGCTTTCGAGCTCTTTGGCCTTCAGAGTCTCCATGGCTCTCGCCGCGGAGAGGCGGCGCATGCCGAGCTTTTTATCCCAGCGTTCCTTCTCGACGATGTATTTCTCCATCTTTTCCGCAGCGGAGATGAGGCCGAGTCTCTCCTGCTCGGAGCGCACGGAGCTCTCGCCCGCCTCCTCGATGGCGCGAAGCTCGCCGCTCAGCCTTTCCGCCTCGCGGTCGGCTTCGGGTATCTCACCGCCGCCGCGCGCGTTGCGCACGCGCTTTTTGAGCTTCTGGATGCGGTCGTGCGCCTCCTCATAGCTGTAATTCTCCTCGCCGGAGCTGACGAGCTCGCTGATGCGCTTTTCAAGCTCCGAGGAATTATCCACGCGCATCGCCGTATGCGAGATGAACGCGCTGCGGCGGAAAACGTCCTCCGAGGCGCCGATCAGAAGCTCGCCCGGGCTCTTGCCGCTGAGCTCGGGCACGGGCTCGGCCGAGCCGGCTCTCGTCGTCTCGCATTCTCCGAGAAGCCCC
>JAEFAK010000226.1 GCA_016287555.1 Oscillospiraceae bacterium | reverse complement strand
CGTCGAGCATCTTCTCGCGGTATTCCTCCGCGAGCGCTCGCATATCCTCGGGGATCTCTTCCACGCGCATGTCCTTGCCGAGGTCGTCGTAGTACACGTCCGCCTTCATCTCGATCAGGTCGATGATGCCGCGGAAGTCCGCCTCAGAGCCGATGGGCAGCTGAATGGGGACGGCGTTGCACTGCAGACGATCGTGGATCATGCTGAGCACGTTGTAGAAGTCGGCGCCCATGATGTCCATCTTATTGACGTAGATCATGCGGGGAACGCCGTAGTGATCCGCCTGTCTCCAGACGGTTTCGGACTGAGGCTCAACGCCGCCCTTTGCGCACAGAACCGTCACGCAGCCGTCGAGCACGCGCAGAGAGCGCTCAACCTCGACCGTGAAGTCGACGTGGCCCGGGGTGTCGATGATGTTGATGCGGGTGCCGTTCCAGAAGCACGTGGTCGCGGCGGACGTGATCGTGATGCCGCGCTCCTGCTCCTGTGCCATCCAGTCCATGGTGGCAGTACCTTCATGGGTCTCACCGATCTTGTAATTCACGCCCGTGTAGAACAGGATGCGTTCCGTGGTCGTGGTCTTACCGGCGTCGATGTGCGCCATGATGCCAATGTTGCGGGTATTTTCCAGGGAATATTGTCTGGGCATAAGTTTTCTTGCTCCTATATTTCTCAGCGCATTCCCCTGAGCGGGAATAGCACGCTTTCAAGCAGCGAGCAGATTACCAACGGAAGTGGGCGAAAGCCTTGTTGGACTCGGCCATCTTGTGGGTATCCTCGCGCTTTTTGACGGCGGCGCCGGTATTGTTGCAGGCGTCCATAATCTCGCCGGCGAGGCGCTCTTTCATGGTCTTCTCGCTGCGCTTGCGGGCATAACCCGTCAGCCAGCGGAGACCCAGCGTCTGACGACGCTCGGGGCGAACCTCCATAGGAACCTGGTAGGTGGCGCCGCCCACACGGCGGGCCTTGACTTCCAGACTGGGCATGATGTTGTTCATGGCCTCGGTGAAAGCGTCCAGGGGCTCCTTACCGGTCTTTTCCTTGATGATGCTGAAGGCGTCGTAAACGACCTTCTGCGCAACACCCTTCTTGCCGTCCAGCATGACAGAGTTGATGAGCTTGGTCACCAGCACGCTGTTGTACATAGGATCGGGCAGAATTTCTCTTTTGGGAACGTTACCTCTGCGTGGCACTATACTTCCCTCCTTCATTATAAAATGATTTCACAGGTACTCGAAGGCGGCGATGCGCCTCCGCTGCGCCCTGATGCAACGAACCCATATATCTATATGAGTTAACAACAGGGCAAAAATGTTTGCCGTTGGGATCTTACTTCTTACCGGCCTTCGGCTTCTTGGCGCCGTACTTGCTGCGGGCCTGCATTCTGCCGGCAACGCCCTGGGTATCCAGAGTGCCGCGAATGATGTGGTAACGCACACCGGGAAGGTCCTTGACACGGCCGCCGCGGATCATAACGACGCTATGCTCCTGCAGGTTGTGTCCGATACCCGGAATGTAAGCAGTTACCTCATAACCGTTGGTCAGGCGCACACGGGCGATCTTACGAAGAGCGGAGTTCGGCTTCTTCGGGGTGGACGTACGCACTGCAGTGCAGACGCCGCGCTTCTGGGGCGCGCTCAGATCGGTCTCACGATTCTTCAGCGTGTTCAGACCCTTCTGCAGCGCGGGAGAAGTGGACTTGTAGGTCACCTGCTTTCTTCCCTTACGCACCAGCTGGTTAAATGTCGGCATGGTTTTCCTCCTTTCCTCAAAAAGTTAAGATATTATTTATACGAACCGCGAAAAAACGCGATTCGGACAAACCGTGGTTTTGCCCAAGAAACGATTGATTTTACAGCGTTTTTTGTGCTTTTTGCGGGGTTTCGATCGCTTTTTGCATTTCGACCCACGCAAATTCAGATTTTAGCATATTGCACAAGTTTCGTCAAGTACAATTATGGATTATTTTTTTCGTTTTTAGTCTTCTGCGGGAGGTTGAGCAGCACGACGGCGCTGAGCACGAGCACGACGCCGAGGGCGGCGAGGAGGCTCATGGTCTCATGGTAGACGAGCATGCCGATGATCGTCGCGACCACGGGCTCGACGGAGGCGAGAATGGAGGCTCTGCCCGTCTCAAGCCCGGAAAGGCCGTAGGTATAAAACAGATAGGGCAGATAGCACGTGACGGCGCCGGCGAGAAGGCACAGTCCCGCGTTCCCCCACGACGCCGTGAAGGCGGCGAAGGTATCCTGCCAGCCGAAGAGAAGCGCCGCGCCGAGGGCGGCGAGGAGGCAGGAATAAAAATTGATCGTGGAGCTGGAATAGCCGCGGTCCAGCGCGAAGCGGGCGAAGATGCTGTAGAGCGCATAACCCACACCGGATCCGAGGCCGAAGAGGACGCCCTGCAGCGTGAGCCGCGCTCCCCCGCCGCCAACGCCGGAGACGAGCACGCAGCCGAAAAACGCGAGCGCGAGCGCTGCGAGCTTCAGGG
>JAEFAK010000028.1 GCA_016287555.1 Oscillospiraceae bacterium | reverse complement strand
CGTGTAACCGACGGTCGATGTGACCGATACGCCGGTAGTCGAACCGTTCGGTCTGGCGATGCCGACTCTTTTCAGTTTCAGCGCGGAATCCAGCAGGGCTTTGAAATCTTCGGTTATGCGGTCAGGACGGTAAAACGTGCCGTCTTCCGCCTTGACGTAACGGCCGGCGGCGGTGATGAGATAGAATTCTTTGTTCATTATCTCTTCGTAAGAAAATCTGTGCTGAGGCACGTCGACCGCTTCGCCCTTTTGTATCTTCGAGAATATTTCCTTGTATTCCGATTCGGCTATAAAGCCGAGGCGGTACAGCGTTCTGTACTGTATCTCGTTGTTTTCGTCAAGGAACAGCACGATCTCGTCGTAAGAAGAAGGCCACGAGCCGACTATGTCAAACGACGACTTTATCGCGCTGCCGACGTATCCGTCGGTCGACGGCAGGAGCTGAGAATACGTCGAGGGCATCATGCTGCTCGATATCATATAGGAAGAACCGCCGCCCGAGCTGTCGGAGGTGTTGACTATCGAACCGTCCGGCTCGTATGCGTAGACGCCGAAAGAGACGTCGTAGCCGTAAACGATGCCGTTTTCTCCGACGAACTCGTGTATCGGGCTCGTTTTGTCGTCGAGATATTTTTTAAACGATCTCAGATCGTTCTCCGTCACGCTCGACGTGAGCGCCGAAGCGGCTTTGAGCATCGTTCCGTTTGAATAAACGGCGTCGTTATCGTGCTTGTTTTCTTCCGCGGCTTTCGCACTCGAAGACATCACGCCGTTTATGTCTATCGTCTGTTTGTCTATCGTTATCGGGTACGACGACATCGTGCTTTTCTGAATATCGGTGATATAGTTGTTCACGCCGTTTGAAAGCGAGAGTATCAGCGCGATGCCGATTATGCCGATAGAACCGGCGAAGGCGGTAAGGACCGTTCTGCCTTTCTTGGTAAGCAGGTTTCTGAAGCTGAGCGCGAGCGCGGTGAAAAACGACATCGAAGCCTTTCCCATGTTCTCGTGGCGCGGCGGCTCGGCCTGCTCGCCCGGATCGTACGGATCTGTATCGCCGACTATCTTGCCGTCGCGCAGATTGACCGTTCTCGTAGCGTACTTTTCGGCGAGCTCCGGGTTATGCGTGACCATGACGACGAGATGATCCTTCGCTACGTTTTTCAAAAGCTCCATTACGGAAACGCTCGTCTCGGTATCGAGAGCGCCGGTCGGTTCGTCCGCGAGCAGTATTTCGGGATCGTTGACGAGGGCGCGCGCTATCGCCACGCGCTGCATCTGACCGCCGGAGAGGGAGCTGACCTTGCGCTCCTCGAAGCCGACCAGACCGATGATCCTGAGCATCTCTCCGACTCGCTCGGATATCTCCGTCTCGGAGAGCTTTCTTATGCGCAGGCCGAAGGCGATGTTGTCGTAAACGTCGAGATGAGGAAAGAGGGCGTAGCGCTGGAAAACGGTGTTTATATGCCGTTTATGAGGGGGAACATCATTAATCCTCACGCCATTGAACAGGACCGTCCCGGAAGTCGGCTTTTCAAACCCGCCAATAATGCGCAGGGTTGTTGTCTTGCCGCATCCGCTCGGCCCGAGCAGCGTGAGGAATTCAGAGTCGTTAATATAAAGATTCAGGTTATTAAGAACCTGCTCGCCGTCATACGCCATGCAACAATCAACGAGGCGAATGAGCTCCTTGGACATTTATCCTCCCCCATTCCGGATTAGTTTGGAGATCGCAAAATACGATTATATATAGTAAAACTGATAATATATTGTTTGTCGGTCTTTGTCAATTATATTTTACGCCGGGAAAGTATTTGTCGGCAAAGGAGACGCTTTCAAGGACGAATTCGCGCCCCTTCAGGTATTCCAGCTCCCCGGCGGGCGTCGTAAAGTCGAAAGCGAGGCGGTATGAGCAGAGCGCCTGATATTTCTCGCCGCGGTTGTCGAAGTCCTGCAGTCTGCCGTATTTCCCGTCGCCGAGAAGGGGATGGCCCGCCGAGGCGAGCATGGCCCTTATCTGATGCGTCCTGCCCGTGTGCAGGCGGCATTCGAGCAGGCTGAGCCCGTTTTTAACGGCGAGCGTGCGGTAGTCCGTGACGGCCGTGCGCGCGCCCTTTTCGGCGTTTTGCCGGACGTAGACGCGCTTTTCCTTCGCGTCCTTGAAGATATAGCCGCGCAGCGTGCCCTCGCGGGGGCTCATCTGACCGTGAACTATGCAGAGGTAGCGCTTGTCGAGCTCGCGGTCGCGGAGCTTCTCGCTGAGGATGCGCCCGGCCGCGGCGTTTTTGGCGGCGATGACGATGCCGCCGGTATTGCGGTCTATGCGGTTTACGAGCGCGGGAGCGAAGGAGTTTTCCTCCCTCGGCTTCCATTCGCCCTTCTGATAGAGATAAGCCTGGATGTTGGCGATGAGCGTGGCGGCCTCGTCGCCTCCGTCGCCGTGGCAGAGGACGCCGGGGGCCTTGTCGGCGAGCAGCACGTTCTCATCCTCATAGACGACGCTGACGCGCGGCGTGACGATGCGCAGATATGCGTTCTCGCGGGTCGGAGCGTCGAAAAACTCGTCGTTGATATAAAGCGAGAGAACGTCGCCCTCACTGAGGCGCACGTCCCTCTGCGCGCCCTTCCCGTTGAGCTTGACGCGCTTGAGTCTTATATATTTCTGCATCAGAGAATTGGGGAGCAGGGGGATCGCTTTTTCAAGAAAACGGTCCAGCCGCTGCCCGGAATCGTTTTTTCCGACGGTGATCTCTTTCATAAAAATCGATTTCTCCGCAAAAATGAAAAATTTTTCTTGCAATCCGCGTTTACATCTGCTATTATAACAAGGCTGTCGCGGCAGAGGCCGCGAAAATCATTGCACAGTCAGGGAGGTGCGACGATGGCGAAGTGTGAATTCTGCGATAAGAGCGTTGTTTTCGGGATCAAGGTCAGCCATTCCCACAGACGTTCCAACAGGACCTGGAAGCCCAATGTAAAGAGGGTCAAGGCGATGGTCGACGGTACCCCGAAGCATGTCTATGCCTGCACAAGGTGCCTGCGCAGCGGCAAGGTTACCCGTGCCGTCTGAGCGCGCCTCAAGTTCATATTGCGCGAAAAGCCCGCGATCTGCGGGCTTTTTCTGTTTCTTCCGGACGGGGAGCTACTTGCTCTCCGTCTTTGATTTTTTGCCCTCGAAGCTGAACTTGGATTCCTTGCCGAGGATGAGGCGGATGATGTTGTGCCTGTGCATGATGATGAGCAGGACCGCGCAGAAAATGGCGAGCAGGACCTGCAGCCACCAGCCGCCGAAGGCGGCGATGCCGATCGGGAAGGCGACGGCCGCGGCGATGGAGCCGAGCGAGATGTAGCGCGTCAGCAGAGCGACTATCGCGAAGACTATCCAGCAGATCAGGCCGACGACCGGATCGACCGCGAGAACGATCACGCCGCAGCAGAGGACGCCCTTGCCTCCCTTGAACCCGTAGTAGACGGGGAAGACGTGCCCGAGCGTCAGGAAGAAGCCGGCGAAGAGCTTTCCGACCATGGAAAACCCGTAGATGCGGAGCATCAGCCAGCCGAAAAGAATGCCTATGACCGTCTTGCCTATATCGATGAGCAGCACGAGCGCGACGCCCTTGGCCCCGAAGATGCGGTAGAAGTTCGTCAGTCCGGCGTTGCCGCTGCCGTAGTTGCGGATATCCTTTTTGAAGATGTACTTCGAGGCGATTATCGCGCCGTTTACCCCGCCGAGCAGGTATGCGACTATCGCGACGATGAAAAGCACTGCTACCATATTAAACCCTCCTCAAAATCGGCGCGGTCAAGGCTCTTTGTCGCCTTTTTGCCGCACGACCATGCGAATTGGAGTGCCCTCCAGGCCGAAAACCGAACGGATCTGGTTTTCGAGATATCTGCGGTATGAAAAATGGAACAGCTCCGCGCTGTTGACGAAGACGACGAAGTTCGGCGGACGCACGCCCGTCTGGGTCATGTAGTATATCTTCAGCCTGCGGCCTCTGTCCGTCGGAGGCTGGACGCGGGCCGTCGCGTCCGCGAGGACGTTGTTGAGCATGCCCGTGGAAATGCGCGTGGCGGCCTGGTCGTTGACGTATTTGATGAGCTCAAAGAGCCTGTCGACGCGCTGCCCGGTCAAGGCGGAGATGAAAACGATCGGCGCATAGCTCATGAAGGAGAGGTCGCGCATGACGTCCTTTCGGAGCTTATCCATCGTGTGCGTGTCCTTGTCGACGAGGTCCCATTTGTTGACGACGATGACGGAGGCCTTGCCCGCCTCGTGCACGAGCCCCGCGACCTTGGTATCCTGCTCGGTCACGCCGTCGCGCGCGTCTATCATTATGAGGCAGACGTCCGCGCGCTCGACGGCCATCTCCGCGCGCATGACGGAGAATTTCTCTATCCTGTCGTCTACGCGGCTCTTCTTGCGAATGCCGGCCGTGTCGATGAACATGAAGCGGCCCTGCTCGTTTTCAAAAAGACTGTCGACCGCGTCGCGCGTCGTCCCCGCCATATCGGAGACGATGACGCGCTGCTCGCCGAGTATCCTGTTGACGAGGGAGGACTTGCCGACGTTCGGCTTGCCCATGATGGCGACCTTGACGGTCTCCTCGTCGTCCTCGCATTCCTCGGCGGGCGGGAAATGCGCCACGCACTCCTGCAGAAGGTCGCCCGTCCCGTGCCCGTGCAGGGCGGAGACGGCGATGGGATCGCCGAGGCCGAGGGAATAAAATTCGTAAAGCTCCGGAATGACGGCTGCAGGCGTGTCGAGCTTGTTGACCGCGAGCACGACGGGCTTGCGGGAGCGGAGCAGCATGTTCGCGACCTCCTGATCGGCCGCGGTGACGCCCGTGCGCCCGTCGGTGACGAAAACGATGACGTCGGCCGTGTCGATGGCAATCTCGGCCTGCGTGCGCATGAAGGCGAGCATCTCGCTGTCCGCCTTGGGCTCTATGCCGCCGGTGTCTATCATGGTGAATTCGCGCCCGGCCCAGTCGGAATCGGCGTAGAGCCTGTCGCGCGTGACGCCCGGCGTGTCCTCGACGATGGAGAGGCGCCGCCCGGCTATTTTATTGAAAAGCATCGACTTGCCGACGTTTGGCCTGCCGACGATGGCTATGACTGGCTTCGGCAAAGCCGACGCCTCCTTTCGTTATTATCTGCCGACGACCGCGTCCAGCAGCTCGGCCCCGTCGGGACGGACGGGAACGACGGGCACTCCCAGCGCTTCCGAGAGCTCGGCAAGGCTCACGTCGTCGAGAAACACGTCGCCCCCGTGGCGCAGCATGGTCGCGGAGATGAGGAGCCTTTCGCCGAGATCCTCGCCCTTGAGCGCGGCGAGAAGATCAGAGCCCGTGAGAAGGCCCGCGACGTCGACTGTCGCCCCGAAAAAGCGGTTTATGACGGGGAAGACCTTTATATCGACATTATAGCACGTTTTTTTCGTTATTTGTGAAATATTTTCAAAAAGAGGCGCCGCCGCCGTCCCCGTCGCGACGGAGACGCGGGCACGTTCCTCTCCCGTAAGTCCGGAGAGCGCCCCGGAGTATTCTTCGTAGAGCGAGCGGAGCATCCCGACGCCGTTTTCAAACTGCGGGAAATCCTCATAGTATTCTATGGGCGGAAGCTCCAGCCCCGCGCGCAGATACAGTTCGTCCGAGCAGTACAGAACGCGGCTGCCGAACCTTTCAAGGTTGGCCTCAGCAGCCTTTTCCACGCGGTCTATCGCGTCCGCCGCGCCCTCGCGCGTGACGGGGGAGAGGTCGGGCAGCCCTTCGCGGTAGCGCGTTATGCCGACCGGGACAATCGAGACGCTGTGCACCTGCGGGCAGAGCGCGGAGAGGTCCTCCAGCGTTTTCGTCAGTACCTCGCCGTCGTTCATGCCGGGGCAGAGGACTATCTGGCAGTTCATCTCGATATCGTGCTCCGCGAGGAGGCGCATGAGCTCCATGCAGCGCCCGGCGGAAGGATTGCGCAGCATCGCGCGCCGCACGTCCGGGTCGGACGCGTGCACGGATACGTTCAGCGGAGAGATGCGCAGCGCGCATATCCTGTCTATCTCGCGCCCGGAGAGATTGGTCAGGGTGATGTAGTTGCCCTGAAGGAACGACAGGCGCGCGTCGTCGTCCTTATAGTAGAGAGTCGGCCGCATCCCCTTGGGGAGCTGGTCGATAAAGCAGAAGACGCATCTGTTGGCGCAGGAACGCTGCGCATCCATGAGATACGTCTCGAAATCCAGCCCGAGCGGGATCCCCTCGGGCTTTTTTACACGCTTTTTTATTGCCCGGCCGCGCTCGTCGCGCAGCTCGAGAAGGAGCTTCGGTTCCTCGGACCAGTACCGGTAGTCGAGGACATCCCTTATCTCGTGGCCGTTGATCTTTTCCAGCAGCATGCCCGGCCTGAGCCTCGCGCGGGCGGCGGGGCTGCCACGGTCGACTGCGACTATCCTTGAAGCCACGCGGATGCCTCCTTTCCGTAAATAGCAATCGAGGGAGCGGAACGCCCCCTCATGTCATGCCGATTTACTTTTTGCTGTCATCGGAAACCTTGATGACTTCTCTGCCGTCGTAAGTTCCGCAGGCCTTGCAGACTCTGTGGGGCAGATGATAAGCGCCGCACTTCGGGCAGGCCACTATGCCGGGAGGATCGAGCTTCCAGTGGGAGGAACGCCTCTTATCCCTTCTTGCCTTTGATACTTTACCCTTGGGTACCGCCATTTCGGACACCTCCTTGACCGGAATTGATGATTATCTGCCGGCTGTTATTCCTTTGAATCGAGAAGCTGGGCCAGCTTGGCCAGCCTCGGATCGCCCTCGCTCCGGCAGGAGCAGGGCCCGTTGTTGAGATTTGCCCCGCATCTGTCGCACAGGCCGAGACAGTCGGGCCTGCACAGAAGCTTGCTCTCCATGCTCAGCACGTACGCCGTCATGATTATCTCGTCGAGATCGGCGCTGTCGCCCTCGATGGGAAAGAGATCGGGATTGTCCTCGTCCTGTATCTCCTCCGAGAGGACCGCGTGAACGGGGATACGCTTATCCATGACGAAGCTCTCGCCGCACCGGTCGCATCTGCACGAAAGACTGACGCGAGCCTCGCCGTCGAGCTCCAGAAGTCCGGCCGTGTTGACCGCCTTCCCGCTCGCGGTGAGCGGGGAAAGGGGTTTTTCTACGCCCGGAAAGTCCATCCCGGAGACGTCCGTCTCATATTCGAAGGGAACGCTGCCGGGGGCTGAAATGATTTCATGGAGATCAAGACGCATGTCACACCTCAACAGTTGCCCGACTATTATAGTGTAGGCGTTACCTTTTGTCAATAATAATCATCAAGATATTTTGCACCTGAATTGCTTGCAAATAGGGTAAGATATGGTTATTATTTAATAAAAAGGGGGCGCTGAACCGGAGATGGAAACGAAGTACAGCGTAAAGCTATCGCAGGTCATGGAAGAATTCGAGATGGAGAAGGTCTACGTTCCGGACGACTATGAGGAACGCCTCGTGACTACGTCTTCGATAAACAGGCCCGGCATGCAGCTGGTGGGCTTCTTTACTCATTTTTCCAACGACCGCCTGCAGATTATGGGCGTCGTCGAGATAATGTATCTCAAGACCCTTCCCGCCAACGAGCGCAAAAAATGCTTCGAGATGCTCTTCAAGCGCGATATCCCCGCGCTGATCATATGTCAGGGAATGGAGATATTCCCCGAGTGCCTGGAGATGGCCGAGAAATACAAGGTCCCCCTCCTGCGCACGGATATCGACACCTCCGCCTTCGAGGCGGAGCTCATCGCCAGCCTCAATAATTATCTCGCCCCGCGCATAACGCGCCACGGCGTCATGGTCGAGGTCTACGGCGAGGGCATACTCATGCTGGGCGAATCCGGCATAGGCAAGAGCGAGACGGCCGTCGAGCTTCTCAAGCGCGGCCACCGCCTCATAGCCGACGACGCCGTCGAGATAAAGCGCATAGCATATAATGTTCTCTACGGGTCCGCCCCGGAGATCATAAGGCACTATATCGAGCTTCGCGGCATAGGCGTCGTCGACGTGCGCCGCCTCTTCGGCATGGGCTCGGTCAAGACCTATGAGAGGCTCGACCTCATCGTCAACATAGAGCACTGGGTCGACGGGAAGATGTACGACCGCCTCGGCCTCGAAAATAACTATACGAACGTCCTCGGCGTCAAGATACCGACGATAACCGTCCCCGTGACTCCGGGCAGGAACCTCGCTGTCATAATCGAGGTCGCCGCCATGAACAACAGGGAGAAAAAGATGGGCTACAACGTCGCCCGCGAGTTCACCCAGCGCATCAACAGCCAGTTCGACAGGAAAATAGGTACGGTTTAATGTTGTCTGAAGCATTCTTAAAAGATCTTTCCCGCGCTCTTCCCGGGCTCGAGGTGCGCCGCGGCGAACCCATGAGCGCCCATACGACGCTGCATATAGGCGGTCCCGCCGCCGCGATGGCCTTTCCGCGCGGGGATGAGCTGGAAAAGACGGTCGCTTTTGCGCTGAAAAGCGGCGTAAAGCCGCTCCTCATCGGCTGCGGCAGCAATATCCTCGCCCCGGACGGCGAGCTCGACCGCTTCGTCATCGTGACGCGCTCGGGCGAGCCCTGCATCAGGGTCGAGGAGACGTCTGTTTTCGCCGAGGCAGGCGCGACGCTGGCCAAGATAGCCGCCGCCGTGCGCGACGCGGGCCTGACAGGCTTCGAATTCGCCGCGGGGATACCCGGCTCGCTCGGCGGGGCCCTGCTGATGAATGCCGGGGCCTACGGCGGCGAGATGAAGGACGTCGCCGCCTCGACCGTCTGGCTCGACGGGAGCGGGATCGAGCGCGAGACCCGCGGCGCGGAGCACCGCTTCAGCTACAGGGACAGCATCTTCGCCCATGAAGAGAGCTATATCCTCTCCTGCAGGATAGGCCTCTCGCCGGGAGACCCGGAGGCCATACGCGCGCGCATGGACGAGCTCGCCGAGAAGCGCCGCGCCTCCCAGCCGCTCGACCTTCCGAGCGCGGGCAGCGCCTTCAAGCGCCCCGCAGGCGGATATGCCGCGGCCATGATAGATCAGTGCGGCCTGCGCGGAGAGCGCGTAGGCGGGGCCTGCGTATCGGAAAAGCACGCGGGCTTTATTGTAAATACCGGCGGCGCCACCTGCGCCGACGTGCTCGAGCTGATCGAAAAGATCCGCCGCGCCGTCTTCGAGCGCTTCGGGACGGAGCTCGAGCCCGAGATAAGGGTCGTGAAATAGAATGAAACTTCTCGTCATCTCCGGCCTCTCCGGAGCCGGAAAGAGCAGCTGCGCCGGCCTTCTGGAGGATATGAACTACTACGTGGTGGACAATATGCCCGCCGTCCTCATGCCTCGTTTTGCCGAGCTCTGCCTCGCTACGCGCGGGCGCTACGACTCCGTCGCGCTCGTAAGCGACGCGCGCGGTCGCGAGGGCTTTGACGCGCTGTTCAAGGCTCTCGATGACATGAAGGCCATGGGCGTCGACTATGAGATACTCTTCATCGAGGCGGATCCTGAGACGATCGTGAAGAGATATAAGGAGACCCGCCGCCGCCATCCGCTCGACCCGGAGGGGAAAGACGTCGAGGGCGCGGTCTTCCGCGAAAAACGCATGCTCGCCCCCGTGCGCGAGCGCGCGGACTACATCATCGATACGACGGGCCTGACGCTCGCGCGGCTGCGCGGCGAGCTCGCGGGCAGGTTTGCCGGGCAGGGGAGCGGAGTCGGCGCGCTGACCGCTATCGTGACCTCGTTCGGCTATAAATACGGCATCCCGACCGACGCCGACCTCGTCTTCGACGTGCGCTTCCTGCCCAATCCTTTCTATGTCGAGGCGCTCGCACCGAAGACGGGAGAGGACGCGGAGGTCGCCGAATACGTCATGGACAGCCCCGTTTCGCGGGAATTCATGGACAAGCTCGAGGCGCTGCTGCGCTTCCTCATCCCGAATTACGTCGAGGAGGGCAAGCATTCGCTCGTCATAGCCATAGGCTGCACCGGCGGAAGGCACAGGAGCGTCGCCGTCGCATCCAGAGTCGCGGAGATATGCCGCAGCGTAGGCTGCGAGACCGTCCTGACCCATAGGGACGCGGCGAAGTGAGCCGCGGTATTTGGTTAACATAATGTCATATTCGTCAAAAGTCAAAAACGAGATATGCAGGCAGACGAAGCTCAAGCCCTGTTGCATGGCGGCCGAGGCCTACGGCGCGCTGCTCTTCTGCAATACGTTCTCGCCCTCGGAGGTGAGGATCGTGACGGAGAACAGAGCCTTCGCCTCGCGCATCGAATGGCTCATCGGCGAGCTTTTCGGCTTCGGCTTCGACTCCGTCTCAGGCGACCCGGAGGGGGAGGGCAAGCTCGTGCTGTCAGTGACTGACGCCTCGCACATAGACGCCGTCCTCGAGCGGTACGGCGGCGGCGCCGAGGCTCTTCTCGCGCATCATGTCAACCTCGGCGTGCTCGAGGAGGACTGCTGCCGCGTCTCTTTCATTCGCGGCGCCTTCCTCGCCGGCGGCTCCGTGACGGACCCCGGCAAGCGGTACCACCTTGAGCTGGTCACGAGCCACTACAACGTCGCCCGCGAGACGTTCTCGCTGCTCGGCGAGCTTGGATTCGACCCGGGAAGCACCTCGCGCGCGGGAAACTATATAACTTATTTCAAGCAGAGTTCCGCCATCGAGGACCTGCTGACGACCATAGGCGCGCCGATAGGCGCCATGGACATGATGACGGCGAAAATTGAAAAAGAGATGCGCAACAGCGTCAACAGGAAGGTCAACTGCGATACGGCCAATCTCGAAAAAATGGTCAACGCAGCCGTCAAACAGGTCGCAGCTATAGAAAAGCTCAAGGAATCGGGCAGATTTGAAATGCTCTCGGACAAGCTCAAGCAGACCGCCGAGGCAAGACTGCAGAGTCCGGAGGCGAGCCTTTTCGAGCTGGCGGGCTCGCTCGACCCGCCCGTTACGAAGTCCTGCCTCAGCCACAGACTTGCCAAGCTGGTCGAGCTCGCAGAGCAGGGGTGAGCGGTGTTCCGGCCGGATATGACGCGGAAAAAACTTGTTTTTTGCCCGCTTTATGTTATAATTTCGTACTAAAGACCGCTATGGAGGCTTGATGACATATGAATTACAGCGATTACCTTGCAATGTATCAGGATAAGCTCGGCACTGTCGACGACTGCCTCGACTGTATCGAGACAGGCGACATTCTCTGCCCCGCGGGCAACCTCTGCGAGCCCGTCGAGATCCTGAGCAACATCCAGAAGATAGTGCCGAGAGTCGAGAATATAGAGATCCTTCGCGCCAAGGGCATCCCTTACCCCGTATACAAGATGCCGGAGATGCGCGATAAGATAGACATAGTTTCACACTTCTTCGAGCCGGGCGTCCGCGAGGGCTTCAAGAACGGCCTCGTTACGTTCTATCCCTGCCATCTGCACGACTATCTGCCCGTGCGCTACCGCCACAGGAAGGCCAACGTCTTCCTCGCCGCCTGCACGCCCATGGACGAAAACGGCAAGTTCCTCGTCTCCGGCGAGATGCTCTTTGAGACAGAGGCCATAGAGGCTGCCGACAAGATACTCCTCGAGGTCAATCCCGCCCTGCCGAGGATAAAGGGCTCCATCGAGATACCCATCGAGCGCGTCACGCGCCTGACCGAGGTCAACACGCCGCTCTTCGTCGTCCCGCGCAGCACCCCGACCGAGGTCGACAAGGCCGTCGGCGGCTATGCCTCCGAGCTCATCAAGGACGGCGACTGCATCCAGATAGGCATAGGCGGCATGCCCGACACGATAGCGACCAACCTCTTCTCGCGCCACGATCTCGGCCTGCATACCGAGATGTTCAGCTCTTATGTCGGCGACCTTATCGAGGCCGGCGTCATAAACGGCAGCAAAAAGACCATGGACAAGGGTCTCCACATCGGCTCCTTCGTCCTCGGCGACGAGAAGCTCTTCAAGATCCTCGAGTCCAACCCGAACGTCCGCATCTGCCCGGCGAAGTATACCAACGACCCCTTCAACATAGCCAAGATAGACAATATGGTCTCCGTCAACAGCGCGCTTGAAGTCGACATCACCGGCCAGATCTGCTCCGAGAGCATAGGTCCGGTGCAGTTTTCCGGCGAAGGCGGCGCCTTCGAGTTCGCCTACGGTGTCTCCCAGTCCAAGGGCGGCCGCGGCATCATCACGCTCCCGTCGACTGCCGCCAAGGGCACGGTCAGCCGCATAAAGGCGACGCTCACGCCCGGCGCGGTCGTCACGATCCCGCGCTCCATCGCCGACAACGTCGTTACGGAGTACGGCGTCGCGCGCCTTTCCGGCCGCAGCGTCAGAGAGAGGGTCAACAACCTCATCGCCATAGCCCATCCCGACTTCCGCGCGGAGCTGCGCGAGGAAGCCCGCAAGCTCGGCTACCTTTAATGGCAGGCATGGCAATCGGACATACAGATCCCCCCGTCCCGGTCGGAACGGGGGGATCTTTTGCTCTTATTCAGTTGAGGACGTAGATCCTCGCGTTGCGCACGCCGAACTGGAAGCATTCGTACGTCGTGTCATAGAAGAGGTCGACGTGATGGCCCTTGATGCCGCCGCCGCAATCCTCGGCGGTCGCGTAGCCGTATATCCAGTTGCCGTAGCGCGAGACGATATACATTTTCGTCCCGTAGGGTATGACCGTCGGGTCGACGGCTATGGCGCCGACTCTCGCGACGGTGCCGGTGGCGGTTATCCTGTTGCGCGTGTTCTCGGTCGTATAGGCCGTCGCGGAGACGTCGATGACGTACGAGTAGCGGACAGTCTCGCCCGTGGCGGTCGTGATGACGCCGCCTGCGTCGTCGAAGGTCCATACGGTCTCGCCGGTGTAGTTGCCGCCCTCGCCAAAGACCGTTATGCCGGAGCCGTACTCATGCGCCGCGTCCGGGTCGTTGAGAGGGGAGTACGATCCGCGCGCAAGATCCGCCTTCGTACGCTTCGGCGCGACGACGAAGTCGTCGGACGTGTAGTAGCTTCCTGCGACGGCGTCCGCAGGGACGGAAAAGCTCTCCGCGAGCTTGCTGAAGTATTCGCTTCGGACTTCGCCGGAGGCGAGCATGCCTCGCGCGGCCCCGCTCAGGGCCTCGCCGACCTCCGTCAGCGCCGCGGGAGCCTTGCATGGGAGGGTGTCCGCCAGCCCGGGGACGGGCGCGGCGCCCTCGGGAGACTGCGCCATGGGGTAGAGCGTGAGCTCGAGCTCCATGCCGTCCCATACCCGGTCTTCGGGCAGGTAGTTCAGAACGTCCCCGTCGCCGAGCTCGATGCCGGCGGCCGCGAGCGCGTCGCCTACGCTGTCGCCGCTGCCGCATGCGATCGGTATCGTGCGCGAGCCAGCGCGCACGGTGAGCTCGCAGGTATGCGCCTCGCCGTCCGCGTAGACGTTGTTCGCCGCGAAAGCGGGGGACATGTCGTCGCCATTGAGTAAATATGTATTATTCGAGGAAAAAGCAAAAGAAAGCAGGGCGATGACGACGGCAAAAATCAACACTATCCTGACGGCGCGCACAGGAAATGCGAGCGTCA
>JAEFAK010000225.1 GCA_016287555.1 Oscillospiraceae bacterium | reverse complement strand
CCGCCCGCTCGTTACGCAGGAGGAATTCCGCGCGGAAAAGGGCGAGAAATTCGTCGCCGAAGCCTACGGCGGCTCGCTCCCGGCCTTCATCGCGGCGGTCTATCAGTATCAGGCCCCCTGACCTCCTGACGTGAAAAATCGAATAAAAGCCGCAGAGAGACGCTCTCTGCGGCTTTTTCATCTGTGAAGATCAGAACTCTTTATACATCCTCAGAACGTTCTGCCCGTCGCGGTATTCGTACGAGGCGCTGTTCATGAGCTTTTTCACGAGGAAGACTCCGAGGCCGCCTATCTGCCGCTGCTCGGCGGGCAGGGTCACGTCCGGGTCCTCTCTGGAGAGGGGATCGTACGGCATGCCGGAATCGATGAACGTTATCGCCGCGGCTCGCGGAGACTCCTGCGTCTCGATGCGCACCGTCGCGCTGCCCGTCTCCGGCTCGTAGGCGTAATGCGCAATGTTGACGAAGACCTCCTCGGCGGCGACGTTTATCTGCATCTTGGCGCCCGCGGGGCAGCCCGCCTTATCGAGCTCGGCGTCGATGAAATCGAACACGGCGTCGAGATTGGCGTCAGTCGCTTCGAGAGTCAGCTCCTTCACGCCGCTCCCCCTGTACTCAAGGCAGAGCATCGTCAGATCGTCGAACTGCTCGGCCTCCTTCACGAAGCCGTCGACCGCTCCGCGCACGTTCCCGAGGATCTCCTTCGGACTCGCATCCGGATCAGCGTTGAGCGCGGCAAGCATGCGCTCGGTCCCGAACATGGCGTTTTCCGCGTCGGTCGCCTCGGGCACTCCGTCGGTATAGACGAAGAGCTTCGAGCCCTTTTCGAGCTTTATCTCATATTCCTTGTATTTGACGCCGTCCAGCCCGCCGATGACGAAGCCGTGCTTATCCTTCAGCAGCTCGAATCCGCCGTCCGGGCTCTTGACGGCGGGATACTCATGCCCGGCGTTGGCCGCTCTGAGAATGCCGGTGGATATCTCGAGGATGCCGAGCCAGACCGTCACGAACATATCGGCGCGGTTATTGACGCATATCTGCTTATTGACCGCCTCGAGCGTCGCTGCCGCGGAAAGGCCGGTCATGGCATAGTTCTTGACGAGCAGCTTTGATACCATCATGAAGAGCGCCGCCGGGATGCCCTTGCCGGAGACGTCCGCGATGGCGAGGCCGAGATGATCGTCGTCTATGAGGAAGAAATCGTAGAAGTCGCCGCCGACCTCCTTGGCGGGGTCCATGCTTGCATAGATATCGAATTCGTGTTTTTCCGGGAAGGGCGGGAATTTGCTCGGCAGCACCGCCGTCTGGATGCGGGTCGCGAGCTCGAGCTCCGTCCCGATGCGTTCCTGCTCGGCGGTGATGGACCGTATCTCGTCCATATGGACGTCTATCTCGCGCACCATATCCGAGAGCACCTCGGACAGATGCCCTATCTCGTTATGCGAGCGGATGGCCTCCAGACCGGCTATGACGGCCGCGCTGTCCTTGGTCTGCTCATAGGTGCGGATGTTCTGCTGGACCTTATTGAGCGGGCGCAGGACGAAGATGAATATCAGCGCAAGGCAGATGACCGAGAGCAGGAGTTGGTGGAGTATGGCGAGCTGCGCGCCCGTGCGGGTCTGAATGCCGATGTTCCCCTTGAGGTAAGACACGTCGTATGTCAGGCCGACGAGAACGCTGTGCCCGTCGAATCCGCCGAGGTTGGCGTAATAGTCCATGTAGCTGCCGGCGTCCGCCAGATGGCTCGAATCGCGGACTGCCTCGCGCATCGCCTCGGTCTGGCTCTCGCTGACGGAGACGGTATGGCCGAGCGGATAGACCTCCTCATAGTTCGTGCCGCGCACGGCGCCGGGGTCGGCCGCGCTGAAGAGGAAAAACTGCCGCTCAAAGGGCTCCTCAGAAACGACGCAGAAGAGGAAATCGACGTTGTACGCGCGCTTTATCTGGTCGATGCGGGTGATCAGCCAGGAGTAGGCGATCTCGGCATAGAGCTTCTGATCCTTCTCCGGCAGCTCGACAAGCTGCGCCTCGGTGACGTAGCGAAGCTGCAGCTCCGGATGGCGCGAGGAAAACTCGCGGCATTTTTCCTCCGTCCGCGTACCTCCCCAAAAGTCCGCGTCGTACTCGATATCGAGCGAATCCGGGTCTTCGTACCAGCGGCGCACGAGCCAGTCCGCGGCCGGGTACTCCGCGACGGCGGCCTTCACGTCCGCCGCGATGTCCGCGGCGTGGAGCTCCGTCTGGCGGGTGACGCTGTTCTGGGCAAGGCGCGTCTCGAAAATATAGGTCATCGCGCCCGTCGTCAGCACGCCTATCAGGAAGAGGACCGCGACCTGGAAGATGATACTTCCCTTTTTTCTTTCCTTCTTCATCTTCTATTCTATGACGAGGATATCGGAAAAACCCGTCGTCTCGAAAATTCCCATAATGACGTCGTTTACGCGGACGACCTTCATTTCCCCGCCCTGCTTCGTCATGGTCTTCTGCGCGATGAGGAGCACGCGCAGACCGGCAG
>JAEFAK010000027.1 GCA_016287555.1 Oscillospiraceae bacterium | reverse complement strand
ACGAGAGCTTGAGCACGCCCTCGTGCATGGTGTCGTAGTCGCCCTCGGCGACGGCGGAGATGCCCGTCCTGCCTATATAGGCGCCTATGCTCGTGCTGGAGTCGACGAGCGTGCGGACGGTGGCCGTCGTGCCCGTGACGGCGACGACCTGCCCCACGAGGCAGCCCGTCTCGGTCACGACGCAGTCATAGAGCTCTATGCCCGCGCGGGAGCCCCTGTTGATGACGAAGCTGGAGGACCAGGTCGAGGCGCTCCAGGAGGTTATGGAGGCCATCTCGAAATCGAGCTCCGGGCGCACCTCGCTGAGCTTCAGCAGCTGGCGCAGGAGGGCGTTTTCCTCGTTGGTGGATTCGCTCTTGCGCACCTCGTCCTGCATCTCGAGTATCTTCGCGCGCAGCTCCTCGTTTTCCTCGACGAGCCGGTCGTACTTGAACATATAGCCGTAGACGTGCTCGAGCTGGCGCACGACCCATGTCAGCGCCTTTTCGGCGGGGCCCGTCAGCGTGCGCACGGAGCCGTCGGCGACGTTCGCCCCGGAATCCATTATCAGCGCCGACACGAGGATGACCGCCAGCACGGCGACCAGCACTATCGCGACGCGAACGCCTTTTTTTCTGAAAAAGTTTTTCATGGCATCTCCCGAAGGACCTCTATCCCCGCCTCGGCCAGCAGCCTGCCGGTCAGGCAGAGGGGAAGTCCCATGACGTTGAAGAAATCTCCGTCTATCCTGTCTATGAAGAGGGCTCCGAGGCCCTGCGCCCCGTAGGCGCCGGCCTTGTCCATCGGCTCGCCCGTGGCGATGTAGGCCCTTATCTCTTCGTCCGTGAGCTCGCGGAAATATACGGCGGTGCGCTGGCAGGCGCGGAGCATCCTGCCGCCGAAGCTGACGGCGACGCCGGTATATACGTCGTGCCGCGCGCCGGAGAGCGCCCGCAGCATCGCGGCCGCCCCGGCTTCATCAGCGGGCTTGCCGAGGATGCGCCCGTCTGTGCAGACGACGGTGTCCGCAGCGAGGACGGGGAGCTCCGACTTGACGGAACGCGCCTTCGCCTCCGCGACGCCCGCTATCGCATCCTCTATGGGAAGCGAAAGATCGGGCTCCTCCTCGCTCGGCGCGGGGACGACCTCAAAATCAAGGCCGAGCATCTCGAGCAGCTGCCTGCGCCTCGGCGAGGCTGAGGCAAGAATGAAGCGCGGCGCCATCAATAGTATCTGCCCTTCGTGCGCGCGACGGGCTCGTACGGGCCGAGGCCGTAGTATCTGGCCGTGACGGCGACACATTCGCGCGCGTTTTCCGTCGTGAAGTTGAGCCTGCCGGCCCAGAGACCGAGATTGGCCCAGTCCTTCGCGCGGTCGGCGAGGAACATCTTGCTCCCGGAGAGCATCAGCGTCCGGCAGCCGGGCTGACGCAGGACGGGGTAGGAATTGCCGTGCGCATTGCGCATGTGCGAGGCGTTGTCGCAGGCACAGACGCCCGTGCCCGCCTTTATCAGGCAGGAGCCGGAATACATCAGCGGGAGCCTGCCGTAGACGATGAGCTCGGTATCGATGCACTTGCTCATGTCCTTTATATCACCGAGCTCGAGCTCGAAGCTCAGCCCCGCGGAGAGGATGCCGAGGTCCTTGGCTATCTTGAGGGTCTGGGAGTTATAGACGTTCGCCGAGAAGTCCGCGCGCACCTCGAAGCCCTTGAGCCGGAGGGGCAGCGCCTGCTGCAGCGAGCCTATGAGCACGCGCGTGACGTGTATCCCGCGCAGCTTCTCGAGCCCCTGCATGAGCATGTCCTCGTCCGTCGAGCGGATTATGGGCGGCAGCGCGGCGCAGATCTCCGTGACGCCGTTTTCCCAGAAGGGGGTTATGGCCGTGGGGGAGGCCAGCAGCTCCCCGACCGGGACGTAGAGCACCGTCGGCTTGAGCCCGGCCAGCTCCGGGGAGAGCTGGGTCGCGCGCTGGACGGAGACGGTTATCTCCGGGGCCTCTTTTCTTTCAAGGTACTGCGGGAGCGGCCTGTACTCCCCGCCCTTGACGGGCGGGCGCTCGGCGCGCTTCATATCGAGCGCCGCGAGGGCGCGGTTTTTCATCTCGCTGAGGTCGGCGGCGCTCATATAGAGCCCGTCGGCGATGCTGCTCTTGACGTCCTCGCAGAAATACGGCGTGCCGACGGTATTGAAGAGCACGCTGCGCAGCGACACCTCCGTCAGCTCGCGCATGCCGCTTTTCGTGGGGATGGGGCCGGAGACGACGATGCTGTTGCCGTCGCGGTCGGAGACGGCGAGCTGGGAGGGAGAGTTCGGCCGCATGACCCCGTAGAACGTGACGGGGATGCGCGGATGCTCCATGCCCATGTAGTCGGCGCGGACGGCGGCGCTGAGCTTTCCCTTGGAGGGCCTTGCCCAGCCGTAGAGGGAGGAGTCGTTCTTCCCCTCGTAGTATCCGTCGGATTCGCCCGCGGTCGGGAACGCCTCGCGCAGCACGTCGAGGTCCTTTTCCGGGGGCGCCTTGTCCGCCTTTATCGCGCGGGAGACGAGATCGGAGAGCAGGGCCGTGTATTCGGGCCGGCTCTCGCGTCCGTCGGTCAGGACGGAGGCGACGCCGAGCTCGGCAAGACGCGGCAGATGGCTCAGCAGCGAGCAGGTCTTCATGCTCAGCTGGTGCTCGCCGGAGCGCACGCCGAAGCCGTAGGCGTTCTGGCAGACGCGCTCGCAGGTGTGTATGTTGGCCGAGCGGCGGCCCGTCAGCGAGGCCAGCCAGCAGAGACCGGAGGAGGCGGCGCACATCTCGCCGTATACGTAGACCGTGCAGGGGACGGGGGAGGCGGCGCATATCTCGCCTATCTCGGCCTCGGTGAGCTCGGGGGCGAGGGTTATCCCCTGCGCTCCGAGGGAGGCCAGCAGCTTTGCGCCGGCTATATCGTGGACGGCGTTTTTAAGCCCCGTGAGGCATTTGAGCATGGGTACCGACTGCCCGAGCGCGCGCAGCAGCCCGGGGTCGGAGACGAGGACCTCGTCCGCGCCGAGCTCGTAGGCGCGCGAAATGAGCGCGACGGAGCCGGCCATGCCGTCGTCACGGACGTAGTACTCGTGGGAGCATATAAATCTGACTCCGCGCAGCCGGCAGAATTCCGCCGCGGCAGAGAACTGGTCCTCGGTGAGAAAGCCCGGCCTTATGAAGCCGGAGGCGTCCAGGCGCGCGATGACGCCGTCCGCCCCGTTCTGCACCGCAGCCCGAACCGCTTCGGGAGATCCGACCGGCATGATCAGTTCCATTGAGTCGTTCACCTCGCTGAGAGTATAATAAGCAATATATTATATCACGGTATTATTGAAAGGTAAATAATAAAAAGTTTTTTTGATTTTGGGGCTTTATAAGGCGCGGATTTGCTGATATACTGTAGAAACCGAATCGGAAAGAAAGGAGCGGCGGCGCATTTTGGAAACCATCATCCCCTCCGCGGACGCGGTATACATCAATGCCGAAGCGGCGGAAAAGCTGCTTTTGTCGGGCAGCGGCGACGCGGCGCTGCTCTACATATCCATTCTCAAAAACCACGGCGCCTTCGACAGGGCCGAGGCCGAAAAGCTCCCGCTTTCCGGCGGGGTCGACGCCGCGCTGGACAAGCTTCGCGAGCTCGGGCTCGTCAAGGGCAGGCCCTCCCGCGAGAGGGAGCAGCCGCCCCGCGTCAGCGTGGACGAGATATACGACAGCGCCAAGTCCGGCAGCGGCTTTGCCGAGCTCGTTCCGGAGCTTGAGAGCATACTCGGAAAGCCGCTCTCGCCCGCCGAGCTGCAGACCTTCTTCTGCGCCTTCGACTATCTGCGCCTGCCGCCGGAGGTCATCCTCGTCCTGACGCGCCACTGCGTCGAGGACGCCGCCCGCAGGCTCGGCCGCGGCAGGCTGCCGAGCGCGCGCAGCATTGAGCGCGAGGCCTTCCGCTGGGCGGACGACGAGGTATTCACTCTTGAGGCCGCCGAGGAGAGGCTCAGGCGCGCAGAGGCCGTCCGCACGGGTGTCGGCAGGCTCGCCGCCGCGCTGCGCCTGGGCGACAGGAAGCTCGGAAAGAGCGAGGAGAACTATCTCGCCGCGTGGGCGGAGATGGGCTTCGAGCCGGAGACAGTGCTGGAGGCTTACGACAAGACCGTCCTTAAAAAGGGCTCGCTCAACTGGCCGTATATGAATTCCATCCTCAGGAGCTGGCACGAAAAGGGCATCAGGACGCCCGAGGACGTGGAAAAGCTCGATTCCAGAAGGTCCGCCGACGGGGCGGGCGACGACGCCGACATGAAAAAGCTTCTCAAAAAGCTCGCCGGAGGCGGGGAGGAACGCAGATGAAGACCATGGACGGAAAGCAGGTTGCGCGCGCCGCGGAAAGCCTCAGGCAGAGGGCAGCGCGCCGCGAGGCGGAGCAGCTGCGCCGCCGCGCCGCCGTATACGCAAAGCTTCCCCGCGTCGCGGAAATAGACAGACTTCTATCCCGCAACGTCGTCGAGGCCGCCTCGGCCGCGTTCAGGACGGGGGAGGACGTCGAGCTCGCGATAAAGTCCATAGCCGGCCGCAATCTCGACCTTCAGGCCGAGCGCGCCGAGCTTCTGGCGGAGGCGGGCTTCGCGCCCGACGCCGCGGATATATTGCCCTACTGCGCCAAATGCGGCGATACGGGCTTCGTCGGCGGGAAGATGTGCTCCTGCCTGGAGGAGCTCGTGCGCGAAGAGCAGAGAAAGGAGCTCTCCCAGCTTCTGAAGCTCGGCGAGGAGACCTTCGACAGCTTCGATCCCGACTGGTACGGCCCGGAGGGCTCGCCCGACCGCGTGCATATGGAGATGGTCTACGAGCTCTGCCTGCAGTACGCGCGCCGCTTCGGCAGCGCCGGCAGCAGCCTCTTTTTTACCGGAGGCCCCGGCCTCGGCAAGACCTTCCTTTCGACCTGCATCGCCCGCGAGGTCTCCGAAAAGGGCTGGTCCGTGGTCTATGATACGGCCATCAGCGTCTTCGAGCGCTTTGAAAAGCGCAAGTTCGCCCGCGAGCAGGACGAGGACGCCGACGCGGACGTCGACAGATACATGGAATGCGACCTGCTCATCCTCGACGATCTGGGCACGGAGATGACCACGGCCTTCACCCAGAGCGTGCTCTACGACCTCATCAATACGCGCATGCTCCGCGGCAGACGCATGATAATAAGCTCCAATCTCTCCCCGGAGGACATGCGCCGCCGCTATACCGGGCAGATATGCTCGCGTCTGGACGGTGAGTTCACGGTCGTGCGCTTCAAGGGGCGCGACATCCGCCGCCTAAAACGCGAAAGAGATTGACAATCTCCGCGCAAGCGAGTATTATTCACTCAACAAGTAAAAGGGGGCGCCGAAAGGCTGAGACGCGCAAGCGGACCCCGGAACCTGATCCCGGTAATGCGGGCGTAGGAACGTTTCGTCTTATGGCGCATTATCGTCCGATCGCGGCGGTAACGCGCCTATTTTCTTTTCGGAGGGAAAGACAATGAAAAAAAGCAATCTCGCAGCTCTGACCGAGGGCGCCGTGTGCGTCGCGCTGGCGTTTATCCTCGGCTTCGTCAAGATCCCGACCGGCGGCTTCGGCGGCAGCATCAGCTTCGTCATGGTCCCGCTCATCGTGTTCGCGCTGCGCCGCGGGGGTGTCTGGGGCCTCGGAGCGGGCCTCGTCTACGGCTTAGTCGACTTCTTCGAGGGCGGCGGCTTCTCGATAACGTGGCAGTCCATGCTGCTGGACTACGTCGTCGCCTATATGCTGGTCGGTCTGGCCGGATTTTTCCCGCGCAAGCCCGTCCTCGGCGCTCTCGTCGGCTGCCTCGCGAGGTACGTATGCCTCGTCTTCAGCGGCGTTTTCATCTGGGGAGAATATATGGGCGACCTCGAATTTTACGGCTTGACGCTGCCCATGACAAGGGTCTGGGTCTACTCGCTGGTCTATAACGCGCAGTACATGGTCCCGGCCATCATAATCACGCTCATCGTCATCGCGATATTCGCCGCGAGGACGTCTCTCGTGAAAAATCAGAGGCTCGGCGGGAAAAAGAGTTGACATCGAGCGCCTATATAATGTAAAATACAAAAACGCGGCACATGCCGGGTCTATATACCTGTGCGCCGCGAACTCACGACCAACTACTGCGGCTTTGCCGCTGTTGAGTATCATCACAGGAGGTGCCACCAATGCTCAGAACCTACCAGCCCAAGAAGAGACAGCGCTCCAAGGAGCACGGCTTCCGCAAGAGAATGTCCACCAAGAACGGCCGCAAGGTGCTTGCCAGACGCAGGTCCAAGGGCCGCGCAAGACTCACCTGGTAAAAAGGCTCGGGTGTTTTTCCGTGATGTTTTCCCAGTCCCTGAAAAGGAACAGTGATTTCAGAAGGGCCTATTCGCGCGGAAGGAGCGCGGCGGGGCGCTATGTCGCCGTATATTGCCGCCGCAACGGCTCCCCCGGCAACAGGCTCGGGATAACCGTGGGCACGAAGGTCGGGAAGGCCGTCGTGCGCAATTCGATCCGCCGCCGCCTCCGCGAGGCCTACAGGCTCGCCGAGGGCGGGTTCCTCCGGGGCTGGGATATCGTTATCGTGGCGCGCGGCAGAGCCGCCGGCGCCGACTATCGGACGCTGAGGGACGATATGTTCCTCTGCGCGAAAGCATTGGGATTGATGCGGGAGGCAACATGAAAAAGCTGCTTACCCGCCTCGTGCTGTTTTATCGGAAAAACATCTCGCCGCTCAGGCCTCCGTGCTGCCGGTTCATACCGACCTGCTCGGAGTACGCGCTGGAGGCATTGGAAAAGTACGGCGCGCTCAAGGGCTCCTGGCTCGCGCTGCGCCGCCTGCTCAAATGCCATCCGTTCCATAAGGGCGGGTACGATCCCGTCCCCTGAGGCCGGAGGAACCGGCCGCAAATCAGCGAAAGGAATATTGAATGGACTTTATTTACGTCCCGTTCAGCTGGCTGCTGATGACGCTGTACAGCTTCGTCCGCAACTACGGCATAGCGATCATCCTCTTCGCGCTCATAGTCAAGCTCATCCTTCTGCCCTTCTCCATGAAGAGCAAGAAGAGCATGATGAAGTCGACCCGCTTCCAGCCCCGCATGAAGGAGCTCGAGAAAAAATACGGCGACGACAAGCGCAAGATGAACGAGGAGATGGCCAAGCTCTATAAAGAGGAGGGCATCAAGCCTCTCAGCGGATGCTTCTGGTCGCTCATTCCGTTCCCCATACTGATCATCCTGTACAGCTGCATAAGGCTGCCCTTTACGAGGCTGATGAGATTCACGGCCGAGCAGTGGGAGTACTTCAAGGGCACTATCTTCCCCGCGCTCGGACTCGGCTTCGAGAGCACGTCAAGAGCCGGCTATGAGCAGATCGTTTACGCGAACATCCTGCATAACAACTATGACGCCGTTACCAACTACGTCAGCGAGCATTCCCAGACGATAACCGACGCGGTCGGCAAGCTCCCCGCACTCAAGGATATCGACTTCAGCTTCCTCGGCCTGAACCTCGGCGACACGCCGAACTGGAAGTTCTTCCTGTCCATGGACAGCTGGGCTCCCAAGGACGCGTGGCCCGTCGTCGGGCTGTTCCTCATCCCGATAGTCTCCGCCGTCCTGGCATGGCTGAGCATGAAGATATCCAGCAAGATGAGCCCCACGGCCGACGCGGCCGCGGGCGGCACCGGCAAGACCATGCAGCTGCTGATGCCGATCATGTCCCTCTGGATAGGCTTCGTCATGCCCGCCTGCATGGGCATATACTGGATCGCCGGCAGCGTCTTCTCCATCATCCAGGAGGTCTTCCTGACCAGGTACTATACGAAGGTGCTAAATAAGGAGGACGCCGAGAAGCTCGCCCGCCAGAAGGAGAGGGAGGCCGAGCTTGAGGCCAAGCGCGCCGAGACGGAGAGGCTCCGCGCCGAAAACGCGACCAAGGTCAATCCGAACACGTCCCGCCGCAAGCTCCAGAAGGCCGATAAGCAGGAGAGCATCCAGAAGGCCGCCGACTGGGCCGCCGCGCAGCAGCCGGAGCAGGTCAAGCCGCTTCGGGGCGGGGATTCCCGCGTCGACGACAGGCCCTTCGCCAGAGGCCGCGCCTACGTCGCCGCCCGCTATGAGGGCGCGTCCGAGGCCGCCGAAGAGGCTGCGTCCGAGGCCGTTTCCGAGGCCGCCGAAGAGGCGGTGCAGGTCGTCGAGGGCTCCTTCGAGATCGCCGACGAGGCCGTCGAAGCCGCCGAGGAGAAGCTCCCTGAGATCGCTGACGCCATAGAGTCCGGCGATGACGCCGGCATTGGCGAATAAGTGGAGAGTGTAAAAAGAATGATTAAGAGTATAGAAACGACCGGCAAGACGGAAGACGAAGCCATAGCCGCCGCCCTTGCCGAGCTCGGAAAAGACAGGGACGAGGTCTCCGTCGAGATACTCGAACGGAGCAAGCAGGGCTTCCTCGGCATCGGGTCGACGCCTGCCCGCGTCCGTGTCAGCTATGAGATCATCGAGTCCGTCGTCGAAAAGACGGAGAATTTCCTGCGCGGCCTTCTCGAGCGCATGGGCGCCGAGGCCGAGCCCCACGTCGAGCTGCTTGAAAACGGCGACCTCGCCGTCAACCTCACCGGAGACAAGCTCGGCATGCTCATAGGCCGCCGCGGCGAGATGCTCGACGCCATCCAGCACATCACCGGCTACGTCATCAACCGCGGAAGCTCCAAGCGCCGCCACATCTCCGTGGACGCCGAGGAGTACCGCGCCAAGCGCGAGGAGGCGCTGGGCGCCCTCGCGAGGAAGATGGCCGCCAAGGTCGTCAAGTATCACCGCAACATGACCCTCGAGCCCATGAACAGCTACGAGAGGCATGTCATCCACACCGCCCTCCAGGATTACGAGGGCGTAAGCACGTTTTCCACGGGCTCCGAGCCCAACAGACGCGTAGTCGTCGCCTACGGGCGCTCCGTCAGGTCGGAGCAGAGGCGCGAGCCGCGCGATTGACCGAAAGGACTTAGTTAGATCATGGTTTATGATAAGCTCAAGGATCTGATCCTCTCTCAGTTCGGTATCGACGAGGACCAGCTCACGCCGGATACCGACATCGTCGAGGACCTCGGAGCCGATTCGCTCGACGTCATGGAGATGCTCATGGCCCTCGAAGAGGAGTACGGCATCCTCGTCGTCGACGACGACGTAAGCGAGCTCAGAACGATGCGCGAGATCGCCGAGTTCGTCGAGAACAAGATCAACTCGAAGTGATTTAATAACGCGAAAGACGGCGGAGATCCTCCGCCGTCTTTTGTTATGGGGAAAAGCCGGCCTTCAGAGGCTGCGGCAGCCCCGCGCGGCAGCGCCGTACGTCAGGCGCGGCCGCGGGAAAATGAGCGAATGACGCAAAAAAGCAGCTGCCAGATGCAGCTGCTTTTTTGCTTGAAAAAGACCTGTCCTGCCTGAACGGAAGATCAGTCGGCGCCTCTCTGCAGTATCTCGTCGCGGATGCCCATGACGGCCTCGTTGAAGAGGCGGGCGTCCATGAGCTTCAGATCGGGCGATACGATAGGACGGAAGTCCATCTTTCCGAGGACGTCCTTCTCCAGATCCACGCCCGGAGCGATCTCGACGAGCTCGAGCCCGCCCTTGACGAGACGGAACACGGCGCGCTCGGTTATGTACATGACCTCCTGGCCTATCTCTCTGGCGTAGTCCGCGGAGAAGGTGACCTGCTGGACCTTCTTGACGAACTTCACGTCGCCGTCGGACTTGATGTTCAGGCCGCTGCCGGTGATCTCGATGTCCGCCACGAGGCCCTTTTCCTTGTTGTTTACCGTGAACGAGCCCATCAGATAGACCTTTTTGGTGTTCTGGGAGATATCGATGTAGCCGCCGGCGCCTATGCAGCGTCCGCCGAAATAGGAGACGTTGACGTTGCCGCTCTCGTCGATCTCGGCGCCGCCGAGGAAGCACATGTCAAGCATGCCGCCGTCATACATGTCGATGGTGTCGGTCTGGCTGAACATGCATTCCGCGTTGGCTACGCCGGGGAAGCTGAGGCCCTCCTGGACCTGTCCGCCCATCGGGCCGGACTCGACGGAGCAGGTGACTCCGTCGGAGACGCCCTCCTCGACGGCGACGCTCCCTATGCCGGACGGCATGCCGGAGCCGAGGTTTATGATTATGCCGGGGCGCAGCTCCATGGCGGCGCGGCGGGCGATGACCTTGCGTATGCTCATGGGAAGGACCTTGGTGGCGCCTCCGGCCAGCTTCTGCTCGCCGGAGAGCTCAGGACGATACTTCGTCGTGGCGTAGCACTGGCGGCTGTTCATCGGATCCTTCGCGACGACTATGTAGTCGACGAGCTTGTTGTGGATGCGGATGTCGCGCGTGCGCAGGCTGTTGCGGGGCACGACGGACTCGACCTGGGCGATGACGATCCCGCCTCCGTTGTGAGCGGCGACGGCGGCCTCGAGCTCGGTGCCGATGTAGCCCTCGTGGCTCATGGAGAGGTTTCCGTCCTCGTCGGCGAAGGTCGCGCGGATGAAGCAGACGTTGGACGGGGGAGCCTTATACAGCAGGTACTCCTCGCCGTCGACGTTGATGAGCTCGACGACCTTGCCCATCTTTCGGGCGGAGGGGTTGAAGGCGCAGCCCTCGTTGCGGGGGTCTGCGAAGGTGTGCAGGCCGACCTTGGTCAGAAGGCCGGGACGCCGCGCCGCGGCGCAGCGGATGAGGTTGCACATGACGCCCATCGGGGGCATGTAGCAGGGGATCTTATCCTCGTCGACCATATAGGCGAGAGCGTGCGCGTCGGTAAGGTTGCCGACCCAGAGGCGGCCTATGAGGCCCTCCGCGCGCAGCTTGTTCGCGCCGAGATTGAAGCCCTTGTAGGGCTCGAGGCTGTCGGTCTTGTCGCCGGGAACTATGCCGCAGACGAAGGTGATGTTTTTCGGGTGTCCCTCGCGCTCATAGCGCTCGGCAAGTCCCGAATAGAGCTCCTCGGGGCTTCCGAGGGAGCCGAATCCGCCGCTGACGACGCAGGCGCCGTCGCCGATGTGGGACATGGCCTCTTCGAGGGAAACGAATTTAGACATATCGGACTTTCCTTTCAAAACGGTGATTCAGGAAAACGCCCGGCGGCCGGCATGGGCCGCCGGGCGTTCCCGCGCCGGGGGACCGGCGGATCATCTGTAGGTGGATTCCTCGCCGTAGCGCTCCGTCATAACTATGGAGCAATGGAAGATGGGCCTCGTGACCTTGAGGATGCGCATCGGGTTGTGGCGCAGTCCGGCGGGCACGAAGATCATTGTGGACTTGGTCAGCAGATGGGGCTCTCCCTCGATGGAGAACTCGATCTCGCCGCCGAGGTCGTAGGGATTCTGCTCGTCGCCCGAGAAGAAGCAGACCAGCTCGCTGGTATCGTCGTGCTTATGCTCGGTGAAGATGGGGTCGCGCTCGGGAACGGCGGTGTACCAGGCGGTGTTCATCTGGAACGCGCCGGGGACGACTGTGCCGTCCATCCAGAGTATGCGGTGGGCGAATTTGTCGTAGATCTTCTTGAACTCGGGATCCATGCCCGGGCCGGGGCTGCACTGCACGAAATACTTGCCGTACTCGCCGCCGTTATTGTTGTCGTATGCCATCAGTTCAGATCCTTTCTCCGGCCTTATTTGCAGGGCTCGGTCGGGAACTCCCAGTTGATGAAGCGCCAGTAGGGGGCGTTGACCTTCTTCTGGTACTCGACCATGTCCACGCCGTTCCAGTCATAAAAACCGCGCTTGGTCGGGGATTTGGCGCCCCAGGCGTCCTCGCTCTCGGCCTTCTCGCGGATGGCTGCGGGAGCGCTCTCATAGCGCGGGAGGATGGGGAATACGCTGTTGCAGGTGGTGATGTTGAGCTTGTAGCCGCCGTTGTCGAAGTGGTCGAAGATGCCTATCGAGCTGTAGCGGGGGCAAAAGCTGTAGTTGAGGCAGTTGTCGATGTCCTTGGGATCGCAGACGCCGTCTTCGACGAGCTTGAGGGCGGCCGCCCACAGCGCGAACTGCAGGTAGTTGCCTATGAAGCCGGGATTGGGCTTCTTGAGCGTCGAGGGCTTGCGGTCGAGGGCGGCAAGGACCTCCTTGGCGTAATCGAGCACGCCGTCGGCCGTCTTGGAGGATGCGCACAGCTCGAAATACGGGACCATGTGCACCGGGAAGAACGGGTGCGTGACGATGACGCGGTCGGCGTACTTGTCGGCGGCGCCGGCGAGCACGTCGGGAAGGATGGAGGAGGAGCAGGATCCGATGAGCTTGACGTTCGGGCAGCAGCGCTCGATCTCTGCGTAGCAGGCCTTCTTGGCGTTGATGTCCTCGGTGACGGCCTCGAAGATGACTTCGCACTCGGCCATGTCCTCGTATTTGGTGACGAACTTGAGATAGGTCGCGCAGACGTCAGCCTGCTCGCGGGTCATGATGCCCTGGGCTATCAGCTCGTCGTACATCTTGTCAAAATCGGCCTTGTAGACGGGGATCTTGGCGGGATTGCGCACGTAGCATATCGTCTTCATGCCGTGGCTCGTGCTGAGGACGGCGGTGCTGTTGCCGATCATGCCCATGCCGACGATGCCAATCACGTATTTTTTCATGTGACGGTCTCCTTTTTCAGGGGATTCAGATGTTGCCTCTGACGTGAGCGGTGTCCTTCAGGCGGGAGATGCCGAGCAGGTCGCGGGCCTCGTCGGGCGTGGCGACTTCCATGTCGAGCTCGTGGATGATGCGCACGATGCGCTCGACGAGCTGGGCGTTGCTCTTGGCGGGCTGATGATAGCTGTAGTTGATGTTGTCCTCCATGCCGGTGCGGATGCCGGTGCCGCGGAGCATGGCGTAGACGGTGCCGTGCAGCTGGGTCGCGCCGATGGCCATGGTGGTGACGTCGATGGGCTTCTTGACGCCGGCGGCGGCGGCGCAGGACAGAGCGAGGTCATACATATAGTCGATGTTCTGCTGCGTGCAGGAGATGGCGCCCTGGGACACCTTGTCCATGCCCATGACCAGCGTCAGGGAGACGGGATCGGGAAGAACGCCGGCGGGATAGAGATACTTGAAGACGTCCTCGATGGCGGTGGGGTCGAAGACCTCGATCTCGGCCTTGATGCCCATGTCCTTTATGCGCTGCGCGGTCTTGATGAGCCACTTGCGGGTCCACATGTAGATGAACTCGAGGTCGCCCCAGGTCGTGGTCATCAGGGAGCAGTCGAGAGAGCACATCTCGGGCCAGCAGTTGGGATCCTTCATGTCGAGCACGCCGAGTCCGTCGTCGGTCTGGGCGTTGTCGCGGGTGGCGGGGGCGGAGGAGTTCTGGATGATGATGCCGTGGGTGCCGCACTTGGCGCGGATGCCGCTGTTGATCTCGGCGAAGATCTCGCCGTCGTTGCAGCTCTTGCCCTGCTTGTTGCGGGCGTGGACGTGGACGATGGAAGCGCCGGCGTTGTAGCAGTCATACGCGGAGGCGATGATCTCGTCGGGCTGCTCGGGGAGGTTCGGGTTCTGGTCCTTGCCCTGGAAGTTACCGGTCTGCGCAACAGTCAGGACAACTTTTCTTTTCTCGTAAGCCATTGTATTTACCTTCCTTTTCAAAATGATTTTCAAGATAATTAGTGTTCCGCTACGGCAGATCACACCATAGCCTTACAAATTAT
>JAEFAK010000026.1 GCA_016287555.1 Oscillospiraceae bacterium | reverse complement strand
GTTGCCGCCGACGAGGACGTCGTTGACCCATTTTATCGAGGCGCGGACGCCGAATACGGCCTCAATTGCGCCGCAGACCGCCGATGCGGCCGCCGCCGTCAGAAGTACCGCGCGCTCCGGCGCGATCGTCGGCCGCAGCAGGAGGGACATGTAGAGCCCCGTCCCCGCGGGGGAGAAGAAACTCCTGCCCCGCCGCCCGCGTCCCGCCGTCTGCTTTTCCGCGGCGACGACGAGACCCTCGGCCTCGCCCGCCCGCGCGGCCTCCAGCGCGACCGCGTTCGTCGATCCGACGCATTCATATTCGCGGAGCCGCAGCCCCGCGGGAAGTTCGATAAGCATGCTCTGCTCCTTTCCGAAGCGTTATGGACAGTATAGCATGCGCAGGTATCTCTTGCAAACCGCGAAAGAATAAGTAGACCCCGATTGCAAAATCGGGGCGCGGGTGATAAAATAATCTGTAATTCTATTGTCCCGGAGGGAAGAAATTGCCGCAGCTCGAGACGATACCGGCCGGGGAGCTCGCCCGGCAGAGAGAAATAATGGCGGAAATTGCCCGCGAGAACGAGGGCCGGCGTCCGCTCGCCTTCGTGGATACCTACGGCTGCCAGCAGAACGAGGCCGACAGCGAGCGTATCCGCGGCATGCTGCGCCTCATGGGCTATGAGTTCACGGAGGACGAGTTCGCGGCGGATCTCATCGTCGTCAATACCTGCGCCGTGCGCGAGCACGCCGAGCAGCGCGTGCTCGGCAACGTCGGCGCCCTCAACCATACGAAGAAGGCCAAGCCCGATCAGAAGATAGTCCTCTGCGGCTGCATGGTCCAGCAAAAGCACATGGCCGAGCGCGTCAAAAAGTCCTTCCCCATAGTCGACCTCGTATTCGGCCCGCACGAGCTGTATCGCTTCCCGGAGCTGATGCAGACGATGCTCGGCAGGAAAAAGCGCGTCTTCGCCGTGCGCGAGACGCCGGGGGAGTACGTCGAGGGCCTCCCCGTAGAGCGCTCGAGCCCGCTCAAGGCGTGGCTGACGGTCATGTACGGCTGCAATAACTTCTGCTCGTACTGCGTCGTGCCCTATGTGCGCGGGCGTGAGCGGAGCAGACGCGCCGACGACGTCATCGAGGAGGCGCGCCGCCTCGTGGATTCCGGCGTCAAGGACATAACTCTGCTGGGCCAGAACGTCAATTCCTACGGCCACGACCTCGACGAGGGGCATGATTTCGCCTACCTCATCGAGCAGATAAACGCCATCCCCGGCGACTTCGTCATACGCTTCATGACCAGCCACCCGAAGGACGCGACGGAGCGCCTTTTCAGGACTCTGGCCGACTGCGAGAAGGCCGCGAAGCACATCCATCTGCCGTTTCAGTCCGGCAACGACGAGATACTCCGCGCCATGAACAGGCACTATACGCGCGACGCGTACCTCCGCCTCGTGGACAGGGCGCGCGAGCTCATGCCCGGCGTGTCGCTGACGAGCGACGTCATCGTCGGCTTTCCCGGGGAGACGGACGAGCAGTTCGAGGATACGCTCTCCCTCGTCGAGCGCGTGCGCTTCGACCTCCTGTTCACCTTCATCTTTTCCCCGCGCGTGGGGACGCCTGCTGCCTCCATGCCCGACCCCTTCACGCGCGAGCAGAAGCAGGCGCGCTTCGACCGCCTGCTCGAGCTGCATAACGCCATATCCGCGCAAAAGCAGGCCGAGCACGTCGGCCGCGTCGAGCGCGTACTGATAGACGGCGGCGAGACGGGCCGCCTCACCGCACGGACGGGCGAAAACCGCCTCGTGCACATCGCCGCGGACAAGTCCCTCATAGGGCAGTTCCGCGACGTGCTGATAACCGACAGCACGACCTGGAGCCTCGACGGAAAGCTGGTGTGACCCATGCCCGATGCGGCGACCCCCATGATGCAGCAGTACCTGCGCATTAAGGAGCAGGCAGGCGACTGCATACTCTTTTTCAGGCTGGGCGACTTCTATGAGATGTTCAACGAGGACGCCATCACGGCCTCGCGCGAGCTCGATCTCATGCTCACGACCCGCGACCGCGGCAAGGAGAAGGACGAGCAGACCCCGATGTGCGGCGTCCCGTACCACAGCGCCGAGAGCTACATAGCGCGCCTCATAGCCAAGGGCTACAAGGTCGCCATATGCGAGCAGACGGAGGATCCCGCGCTCGCCAAGGGTCTCGTCGACAGGGATATAATCCGCTTCATCACCCCCGGCACGGTGGTCGAATCCTCCATGCTGGAGGAGGGCCGCTCCAACTATGTCTGCACCGTTTTCCTCGACGGGGAGGCGGGAGCGGTCTGCTTCGCAGATATCTCCACGGGCGAGCTGGAGCTTGCCGACTTCCCCGACGGGGAGGCAGAGGCGCACATTGCCGCCGAGCTCACAAGGTACATGCCCGCAGAGGCAGTCCTCAATACGGCGGCCGCGCAGAGCGCGGAGATCAGCACGCTGCTGACTAAGCGCCTCGTCTGCCCCGCGCAGACCTACGACGAGCTCTTCGAGCCCGAACGCGCCGAACGCGCCTTCAAAGAGCAGTTCCCCGCCGAGAGCGAAGCTTACGGCGACGGGTCGCCCGCGGCCCTGTGCGTCGGCGCGCTCGTCGGATACCTGCGCGACACGCAGAGGACGGAGCAGCTCAACATCGGCGGCCTCACGCGCTACGGCACCGGCAGCTTCATGGAGCTCGACTATACCGCGCGCCGCAATCTGGAGTTGACGGAGAACCTCCGCGCGCGCGAAAAGCGCGGCAGCCTGCTCTGGGTGCTCGACAGGACGAAGACGGCCATGGGCGGCCGCGAGCTGCGGAGCTGGATCGAAAAGCCGCTCCTTTCCCCGACGATGATACGCAGGCGGCAGGCCGCCGTCGGCGAGCTCTTCGACTCGACCGTGACGCGCGGGGACGTCATCGAAGAACTGAAAGGCATAGGCGACATGGAGCGCATCCTCGGCCGCCTGGTCTTCGGCAGCGGCAACTGCCGCGATCTGCGCGGCTTCGCGGCCTCGTTTGAGCCGCTCCCGAGGATAGCTTCGCTGCTCGCCGGGTCGCGCTCGGCGGCGCTGAGAGCCGTTTCCGCGCTCGACCCCCTCGAGGATATACGCGGCCTCATAGACGACGCCATAGGCGACGATCCCCCGATCTCCGTCCGCGAGGGCGGCATGATACGCGAGGGGTACGATCCCGAGGTGGACAGGCTCCGCGCGCTGACCAACGGCGCGAGGGACGCCGTCGCCGCCATCGAATCGACCGAGCGCGAGCGCACGGGCTTCAAAAAGCTCCGCGTCGGCTACAACAAGGTCTTCGGATATTATATCGAGCTGCCGCGCTCGGTGAGCGACGCGGTGCCCGAGGACTATATAAGAAAGCAGACGCTCGTCAATTCCGAGCGCTTCATAACAGAGGAGCTGAAAAAGCTCGAGAGCGACCTTCTTACCGCGCGCGAGCGCCTGACCGACCTCGAATACCGCATCTTCTGCGGCGTGCGCGAGCAGGTCATCGCCGCCTCGGAGAGGATAAGGGCGACCGCCGCCGCCGTTGCCGAGCTGGACGCGCTGGCGTCGCTCGCCGAGGTCGCGGTGCGCAACAACTACTGCATGCCCGACGTGGACGTATCCGACGCCGTGGACATAGTCGACGGGCGGCACCCCGTCGTCGAGGTGATGCAGCGCGACGTGCCCTTCGTTCCGAACGATACTCATCTCAATTGCGGCGAGCGCCGCGTCGCCATAATAACCGGGCCGAACATGGCCGGCAAATCGACCTACATGCGCCAGACGGCGCTCATCGTACTCATGGCGCAGATGGGCGGCTTCGTGCCCGCGCGCAGCGCGCACATAGGCATATGCGACCGCATCTTTACCCGCATCGGCGCCTCCGACGATCTCGCCGCCGGTCAGTCGACCTTCATGGTCGAGATGGCGGAGGTCGCCGCCATTCTCGCCGAGGCGACAAAATCGAGCCTTATCATACTCGACGAGATAGGCCGCGGCACCTCGACCTACGACGGCATGGCCATAGCCCGCGCTGTCCTCGAATACTGCGCTGGGACGCTCGGGGCCAAGACCATGTTCGCCACGCACTACCATGAGCTGACCGAGATGGAAAAGCTCATCGGCGGCGTTTTCAACCTCAATACAGCCGTCAAAAAGCGCGGCGAGGATATCGTGTTCCTGCGCAGGATAGTCCCCGGCGGGGCCGACAGGAGCTACGGCGTCGAGGTCGCGAAGCTCGCGGGCGTGCCTGCGGGCGTCGTGCGCCGCGCGAGGGAGGTGCTCCGTGTGCTCGAGAGCGGGGAGGAGCAGCTTGCCGCGTCGCTCGCTCCGGCGGAGGAGCTCGAGGAGCAGATAACCATGGAGGACGCCGCCTCGCGCGCCCTGCGCGAGACGCTGAAAAACACCGACCTCAACACGCTTACTCCCATCGAGGCGATGAATCTGCTCTACGCCCTCAAAAAGAGCCTCGAATGACCGCACAATGAATAATAATGCGGAGCGCCCCACGGCGCTCCGCTTCGCTTTTCGTTATATCAGTTCCCGCGCACGCCTGAGCAGCGCCTCGCGGGAGTTTTCGAGCTTCCCGTCGATGACCTCGCCGAGCAGAGCCTCGAGCAGGCGCCCTATCTCCGGCCCGCGCGGCACGCCGAGCTCCATGAGCTCCGCCCCGCCTGTCTCCAGCTCCGCGACGGTCAGGCACGGCTTTTTTTCCAGCACGCGCTCAAAAAGCGCCTCGCCCTCGCTGAGCCAGCCCAGCCTGCTCTCGGCGGAATCGGGCGCCCGCGCGACGGCGTCGGCCCGCTTGACCTCTATGAGCATGCGCAGGGTCTTTTCCCCGAGCTTTGCCAGCATTCGGCGCATGCCGGCCTCAGTATCGGGGAGCGGCTCGTCGTGTATCTTCACGAGCAGCGTGACGGCCTCGCGGGTCTCGCGGTCCGTTTTCAGCCTGCGCAGGCAGGCTTCCGCCATCTCCGATCCTGCGGCCCCGTGGCCTCTGAAGCGGCCGTGCCCCGTCTCGTCCATATAAAACATCGCGGGCTTTCCCATGTCGTGCAGCAACAGCGCCAGGCGGACTGTCGTCTCGGTTTCCGGCGCGGCGGCGACGGTGCGTACCGTGTGTTCCCAGACGTCGTATATGTGGTGCCGCGAGTGCTGCTCGAAGCCGACCATGGGCGCGAGCTCCGGGACGGCGGCCGAGACGACATCCGGAAAACCCAGAAGCGCCGCGCAGACGTGCCCTCCGCGCAGTATGCCGAGGAGCTCCGAGTATACGCGCTCGACGCTTATCTCGCCGAGGTAATGCGCACATTCGCGCATGGCGCGGTCCGTTTCGGGCTCGACGGTGAGACCGAGGCGGGAAATGAAGCGCAGCGCGCGCAGGATGCGCAGAGCGTCTTCGGAAAAGCGCGCGGCCGGCTCTCCGACGCAGCGGAGGACGCCCGCGGCGAGATCGTCCCTGCCCCCGAAGGGGTCGACGAGCCCGTCCTCCGGCGACCAGGCCATTGCGTTTATAGTAAAATCGCGCCGCGCGAGGTCCGCGCGGATATCGTCCGTGAAGCTGACGCCGGAGGGGCGGCGCCTGTCGAGGTACGCGCCCTCCGTGCGCAGCGTCGTTATCTCGATCGGGCGGTCAAGCAGAGCCGTTACCGTCCCGTGCTTCTCCCCGGTCAGCGCGACGCGCTCGAAAAGCGCCGCCGTCTGCTCCGGGAGCGCGGCCGTGCATACGTCCCAGTCCGCCGGCTCGGCGCCGAGAAGGCAGTCGCGCACGCAGCCGCCGACCGCCCACGCGGGGTATCCCGCGCCGCGCAGCCGGTCGAGCACGTATTGAGCCGATGCATCGAGCTTCATAGCCGCCTCCTCAGAGTTTTTACGCATCATATTCTATCAAAAATACGTCTTTTAATCAATAGAGCAAAGCGTTGCGCCGATTGACTTTATCGGCATAAAGTGATAAAATATACGCTATCAATTTGCGGACTTATCCTCGCCGAAGCGGCGAAAGTCCCCCTCAAGGCTGGCTCGACATGGACGATCCCATCATCATTGACCCGCGCTGCGAGTGCCACGGGCACGTCATCATGGACGGCGTGGATTTCAAAAGCGCCGTCATGCTCCATAAATACGGCCCCGACCTCGCGGTCATACGCTCCGCCCTCTATGACATGGAGGAGGCGAGAGTTGAGTATTTCCGCGACGGGGGAGACGCGCTCGGCGTCTCCGGGGCGGCACGCCCCATAGCGCGGGAGGAGTTCGGGATAGACTATGTCACGCCCGTCTTCGCGACGCATAAAAAAGGGCGCTACGGCGGCATCGTCGGCCGCGCTTTCGAGACTATGGCGGATTTCCGCGCGCTGCTGCGCGAGGCGAAGGCCGCGAAGGCCGATTTCATCAAGGTCATGGTCTCCGGCCTTCTGGATTTCAATACCTTCGGCGCGCTCTCGTGCCCTTCGCTGACCGCGGAGGAGATGCGCGAGGTAGCAAGGGCAGCCCACGGAGAGGGCTTCGCCGTCATGGCGCACTGTAACGGCGCCGACGCGGTCAAGGCCGCCGTCGCCGCCGGGATAGACAGCATAGAGCACGGCTATTACATGGACGACGCCGCGATAGCGGACGTCGCCGCGTCGGATACGATATGGGTGCCGACTCTCGCCGCGACCGCGGGCTTCATAGACCGCCCGGGGACGGGGGAGGGCGTGGCGGCCGCAATCGTCGCCGACCAGCAGAAAAAACTCGCCCGGGCCGCCGCGCTCGGGGCAAAGATAGCCAGCGGCTCCGACGCGGGCGCCTTCGGCGTGCCGCACGCGACGGCGCTGGACAGGGAACTCGCGCTGCTCTCGTTTTTGAGCGCGGAGGACGTGGACGCCGCCAACGCGGAGCTGCGCCGCCGCTTCAGGCGCGAATAGACAGGGAGGAAGCATGAAGACGTTCATTCCCGAGGGCTACCGCTCCTCGCTCGGCCTCTACGACACGCAGAAGGCCATCGGACAGATAAAAAGCGTATTCCAGATCAAGCTCTGCTCCGCGCTGCACCTCAAGCGCGTGACCGCGCCGCTCTTCGTCGATCCCTCGACGGGCCTCAACGACAACCTCAACGGCGTGGAGCGCCCCGTCGGCTTCGACATACCCGGCGCGGGCATAGACGCCGAGGTCGTCCAGTCGCTCGCCAAGTGGAAGCGCCTCGCCCTCGCGAGGTACGGCTTTTTCCCGGGCAACGGGCTCATTACCGACATGAACGCCATCCGGCGCGACGAGGAGCTCGACAATCTCCACAGCGTCTACGTCGACCAGTGGGACTGGGAGAAGGTCATAACCCGCGAGCAGCGCAGTCTGGATTATCTCGAGGCGACGGTGCGGCGCATCGTTTCAAGCATCTGCGGCACGCTCGACGAGCTCCGCTGGAGCTACGACGCGCTCGATACCGAGCTGACGCGCGAAGTTAAGTTCATTACCTCGGACGAGCTGGAAAGGCTCTATCCCGACCTCACGCCAAAGCAGCGCGAGAATGCCTTTACCCGCGAAAACGGGACGGTGTTCATCGAGAAGATAGGCGCCCCGCTCGCCTCCGGCGCCCCTCACGACGGCCGCGCGCCGGACTATGACGACTGGCAGCTCAACGGCGACCTGCTCATGTGGCATTCCCCGCTCGGCCTCGCGCTTGAGCTGAGCAGCATGGGCATTCGCGTGGACGAGAAGTCCATGGCCTCCCAGCTCAAGGCCGCCGGCTGCGAGGAAAGGGCGAAGCTCCTTTTCCATGAGCTGGTGCTGACGGGGCAGCTCCCGCTGACGATAGGCGGCGGCATAGGCCAGTCGCGCCTTTGCATGCTTCTGCTCGGCAAGGCGCACATAGGCGAGGTCCAGGCCTCCATCTGGGACGCCGAGACCCAGCGCATATGCTCTGCCGCTGGCGTCATGCTCCTTTGACACATTCAGACGGAAATTCGTGAGGGAGGCAGATATGAGAAAGACCCTTCCGATGATACTGACTATATTATTCGTGCTCGCTGCGCTGACGGGCTGCGGGAAAAAGCAGCCCGTCCCCAAGCCTGTGCCCACTTCCGCACCGACGCTCTTTGAGGTCATAACCGACGACCGCGCGACAGTCTTTGCCGCCAACTACGAGGTCGACAGACCCGTCCGCGTGACGTATATCGCGACGGAAAAAGGCGTCGTGGCCTCGTCCCCCGCTTACGACGCCGAGACGATAGACGCCGTCTTTAAGGCGCTTTCCGAGGTGACCGTCGGAGACGAGTGCACCTCGCTGATGGAAGGCTTTGACCGGACCTTCGTCTTTACGATGGGGGACGGGCGGGAGTATTCCTTCTCGTTCAATATCCTCTCGGTCAACATCGGGGGGAGGGAGTACATCGTCGGTGACGATTACGGCCTCTGGCAGATATACTTCCCGCTGAGCTCCGGCGCGACTCTCGCCGACATCCTCGCCGACGGGGACGCGTCCGTCGCCTCCTCGATATACGCCGCCGAGGCCACCGGCGCGGAGTTTTCCTACAACGGCGGCGGAGTATCCTTCTCGGCCGACCCGGACGTCGCGGGCAGAGCCGCCGAGATCGTCCGGAACGCAAGACCGGACAGCGCCATGACTGAGGAAGAATTCTCCATGCGCAGCGCCGACGAGACGCCGTTCACGCTGCGCCTGATCATGGACGACGGATCGCAGCATACGTTCCGCTTTTCCGGCGAGTGCCTGCGTTTTGAGCAGGAGGGCGGAGTCGTCTTTTATTCCTGCCCCGACGCGGTCAGAGAGATCCTTGCCCTCAGCTTCGACGGCTATGACGTGCTTGAGCCCGCGCTGGACGAGTCCGGCAGGAAGCTCGTCGACGACGCGCTCATCTTCGCCGACGATACCGGCGCCGTGCTGCATGTCTTTTCGGATTACATCCCGGGCGGCGCGAGCTTCATCGTAGCGCGCGACGTGACCGTAGCGGGGACGCGAAGCGCCATGCGCCTCGTCTATAACTTCGGCGAGGAGAAAAACTATCCTTTGGCCGAGGATTTTGAGGCCGTAAGCGGCGGCAGGACGCTCGACAGAGAGGAGCTCACGGCCTTCCTCCGCGAGACTGCTGAAGGGCTCGAAGGAAAAAAGGACAAAAACGGACTTACGCCCGCGCAGTACGATTTTCTCTGGCGCGCGCAGTTCAACGAAGCGGGCGAGATAGTCGGATTGGAGAAGATCAATGTCGCTTGAAGTCGGAATAAAAGGGACCGCCGAGGTCCTCGTAGACATGTCGAACACGGCCTCGACCGTCGGAAGCGGCGGCCTGCCCGTGTTCAGCACGCCCAGCATGGTCGCCCTTATGGAGACGGCGGCCGCCTCCGTCGTCGCGCCCCTGCTCGAAGAGGGCCGGTCGACCGTAGGCACGCGCCTGGACATAACCCACGACGCGCCCACGCCCATAGGCATGAAGGTCCGCGCCGAGGCGACGCTCGTCGAGATAGACGGCAAGCGCCTCGTCTTTCGCGTCGAGGCCTTCGACGATGATGGGAAGATAGGCGGCGGCACGCACGAACGCTATATCATCTCCGCCGCGCGCTTCATGGAGAAAACGGCCGCGAAGCTCAAAAAAGAATAAACAAAAGGCGGCGCCGGGAGCGTTCCCGACGCCGTCTTTTTTGTTTTCGGATCACTTCTCGTCCTTTTCGTCGCGGGACCAGTCGTAGACGCTGTTCATGACGACGGAGAAGTGGAATATCGGGCGGTCGACCCTGTTGATAAGGAGCGGGCAGTGCGGCAGCTCAGGCGGAAGGAAGACCATGCTGCTCTTGGTGAGCAGGTGTATCTCGCCGTCGATGTGCAGCTCTATCTCGCCGCCGAGGTCATAGGGGTTATACGGGTCGGAGCCGAAGAAGCCGAGTATCTCGGGATAGCTGTGGTGATGCGGCTTGCTGACCTGCTGGTTGGGATTGGAGAGGACGCTTTCCCTGTTGGGCTTGAACCACCAGCTCGTGTTCATCTGGAACGCGCCGGGGATGTTGTTGCTGTCGACCCAGTGGGTGCGGCGGCCGAATCTGGAATACCGCTCGAGAAGCTCGGGGGAGGACATGTTCGGGGGAAGCTTGAGCTCCTGCATGATGAGCTCGCCGTATTTGCCGTCGGTGTTGCTGAAAGTTGCCATTATATTTCCTCCTTGCAGTTTTCTTTTTTCTTATTCTATACCGCATCCGCGCAAAAGTCCATACGGAGAATATCCGCCGTCCAGCGCATTCGGCGGTGGAAACTCGCGGCGGGGTGTGGTATATTGATCATAAAGACAAAAGAGGGGAGGTGACGGCGACGAACACGAAGGAGGGTTTTCGCCGCAGGCTCATATTCTTCATAGCGCTGATGCTGCTCTACTGCGCGATATTCCTGCTGCTGACCAGAACGGGGCTCTTTTCCCCGACGCACAACGACCGGCTCTTTTCCGCTGACGATCATTATTACTCGACGGAGTTTTTCTCAGCCGAACTGGACGATTCGCCCCGCATTATAAAGCACCCGCTGCTCATCGTCTTCGGCTGTGCGTTCACGCGGCTGGAGAAGGCCGTCTTCGGGGATATCAGCCTCCGCCGGCACTACGAGCTGATAATAATGATGCAGATGTGCGCCTCCGTGCTGGCGACGTTTTTCCTCGACCTCATCCTCGAAGGGCTCTATAAGCTCAAATGCTCTCGCGCGCTGACGGTGTGCGGCATATTCGCGCTTTCTTTTTCCGTGCTGTTTTTCACGTTCGTCGCCGAGAGCTATATCCTCTCCGCGCTGCTGCTGACGGCGTCGTTTTATTTCGCGCGGCGGCATATCTGGATAGTGACGGGCGTCCTCGGAGTCCTGACCGCGGGCGTCACGCTGACTAACGGCGTCCTCTGGGCGCTCATCGTCCTGCTGAGCGGGGATAAGCTCTGGAAACGCGCCGCCGTCATCGTCTCGGCCGCTGCGGTATTCTGCGCCCTTGCTGCGGCGCTCCCGATAAGAGATGTTTTCTATTCGACGCTGCTTTCCGGCTCAAAGAGCAGTCTCGGCAACTACAGCGACCGCTTCGCCTTCGGCGAGGTCGCCGCGCGCACATTCTTCGCTTTCTTCGGTTCGACGTTCTTCTGGCTGAAAACGGAGCCCGTCTCGCCCTTCGGCGACTACGGCGGCGACGCGCTCAGCTTCATTCCCGCGTCGTCCGTCCCCGTCGTCATCGCGGGCGTACTGTGGCTCGCGGCGCTCGTTTTCGCGGCCGTGAGGTTCCGCAGGGACAGCCGCCTCTGGGCTCCGCTCGCCGTCATCGCGGCGAATATCCTTCTGCACGGCGCCGCGCAGTACGGGCTTAAAGAGGCATTCCTCTATTCGCTCCATCATTTGCCCGCTCAGATCCTTGCCGTATCGCTGCTGCTCTCGCCCGAGGCGGGAGAGAAGACGGGCAGGGCCGCGGCCTGGTGCGCGACGGGCTTCTTCATCCTGGTCATCGCGCTCAACATTCCGGGCTATATTGAGCTCTTCCGGTTTATAGGACAATGAAAGAAGGGGATCGCATGAAGCGTCGTTGGCTGAAAAGCGCCGCGCTGATACTGCTCGCGGCAGCGCTCGCAGTCGGGCTCGCGGGCTGTACGGGACCTGCGCCGAAAAAAACGCTCTATAAGATAGATTTCGGCGGCGCCTTCCCCGACGAGCGGGACGAGTACGCCGCCGGGGAGACCGTCCGCATAAAAATACCGCTCGCGACGGACACGGACTACACCTTCTCGGTCGACGGGGAGAACGTCATGCCCGAAGTCTCGAGCAAGGGGACGCATCTCATCTATAAGTTCGTCATGCCCGAGCACGACGTGAAGGTCGAGTTCTCCTCGCGCAATTCCATGGTCTATATCCCGCAGGCGCCGGAGGACACAGAGGGGACGCTCCTGTTCGACTACTATGAGGCGCCGGTCGCCATAGTCGGCGAGGCGTTTTACGACGAGATAACCGTCAACGAGTCCGAGGGGATGTATTTCATCAACGTCTATTCCGGCAGCAGCACCGAGGGCACGACGACCTCCCACAGCGCCTATTGGGCGCCCGACGGGCTCATGGACGAGCTCATGCGCGCCGTCAAAAAGCACAAAATGGCCAAGTGGAACGACAGGGACGGCGTCGGCATGACGGGGGCGATAACCGTCGTCAAATTCCGCGGCGACGACGGGGACTATATCCGCGTGACGACCGAGCACATGCCGGAGGACGGGCAGTCGGCCTTCAATGAGATATGTTCCATCCTCAGCGGCGCCGTCGCCGGGGCGGAATTTATCCGTTGACAGGAGCGCCGCGCCCATGTATCATGGAGAAAAAGAAAATGGAAAGGAATGGAGATAATGGTATTATTTGAAAAAGCCGGCACCCAGAACACCGAGGCGACGCTGCGCATCGCCCTCGCAAAGGCCAAGGAGCTCGGCAGCCCCATAGTCGTCGCCTCGACCATAGGCCCGACGGCTGAAAAGGTCCTCGACCTCGCGGCGGAAACGGGCTTCGAGGGCCCGGTCGTCATCGTCCGCGGCGTCTCCAACAAGGGGCGCAAGGGCATAAACCTCATGCCAGCCGAGGTCAAGAAGTCCCTCGAGGAGCGCGGCGCGACCGTCGTGACCGCCGCCCACGCGCTCAGCACCGGCGAGCGCGCCTTCAGCTCGAAGTATAAGGGCACGTATCCGCTGGAGATCATGGCCGATACTCTCAGGACGCTCGGGCAGGGCGTCAAGGTCGCGTTCGAGATCGCCGTCATGGCGCTCGAGGCGGACGCCATCCCGTTCGGGACGCCCGTCGTCTCCTGCGGCGGCACGCACCGCGGCTCCGACGCGGCGCTGGTCATAACGCCGTGCTACTCGGCCGCCATCCTCGACACGGTCGTGCACGAGATACTCTGCAAGCCCGCCGATCCCAGCAACGCCCATATCCAGATGACGTTCTGAATTAAAAACAAAGCTCCCCCGGCTCGTGCCGGGGGAGCTTTTTGCGTTGTTGAGGGAGAACTCAGAAGATGTCGGCCAGGCCGCCCCATGTCTCGCAGAACATGCGGGGATCCATCTCCTTTAGGTCGGGAGCGATGTCGGGGACGAAGTCCATATGGTCGAGGATGTCCTTCTGCAGGTCGATGCCCGGGGCGATCTCGACGATGGTCATCTTGCCGTCGCGCATCTTCATGACGCAGCGCTCGGTGACGTAGGTGACGTCCTGATCGGGCCTGATGTACTTGCCCGCGAAGGTGATCTGCTCGACGTCCGCGACGAGCTTTTTGACGTTGCCCTCCTGGACGATGGTGAGCTTGCCGTCGCCGACGGCGAGCTTGGCCTTGCCCATGAAGGTCCCGCAGAAGACGACCTTCGGCGTCGCGCTCGTTATGTCGATGAAGCCGCCGGGGCCGGTGAGGCGCGGACCGAACTTGGAGACGTTGACGTTGCCGTGGCCGTCGCACTCGCCCATGCCGAGGCAGGTCATGCTCAGGCCGCCGCCCGTTATGATATCGAAGGAGCTCGCGTGCTCGACGACGGCCTCGGGGTTATAGCTCGCGCCGAAGCTGGGGAGCGCGCAGGGCACGCCGCCTATCATGCCGGACTCGCAGCACATCGTGATGCGGTCGATGTAGCCCTCCTCGGCGAGGATGCTGCCGACGTCCGCGCTCATGCCGACGCCGAGATTGAGGACGTAGCCCTCCTTGACCTCGGCCGCGCAGCGGCGGGCGATGACCTTGCGCTCGGTGAGGGGGATGGTCGGGATGGAGCCCATCGGCTTGCGGATCTGGCCGGAGAAGGCGGGCTCCCAATAGC
>JAEFAK010000224.1 GCA_016287555.1 Oscillospiraceae bacterium | reverse complement strand
GACATCACCCATTCCGGGATGGTAGGCACCGAGAACATGCTCATCGCCATGAATGACGAGCCTGGGTGGGTGATGGACATGTTCGACACGGAACTCAACTTAAACCTTGCCCTCATGGACATGGTGTGGGACGCAGGCTACACCTTCGACGAGGTTTCATGGCCGGACGACATGGGCTATAAAGGCACGCAGTTTTTCTCTTTGCGGGACTACCGCGAGCTGCTTAAGCCCTTTCACCAAAAGGCTATAGACTGGGGCCACAGACACGGCTGCTACGTGCGCCTGCATTCCTGCGGCAACATCATGCCCCTCGTGCCGGAGCTGGCGGATATGGGCCTGGACGGTCTGAACCCGCTGGAGGTCAAGGCGGGCATGGAGCCGGAAAAGCTCAAAAAGGAGTTTGGAAGCCGTCTTCTGTTCCACGGCGGCACCAACGCCGCCCTTTGGCACAGGCCGGAGGTCATCCTTCCGCAGATCGAAAAGCTCGTACCCATGATGATGCAGTCCGGCGGCTACATCTTTGCCTCGGATCACTCGATCCCCGCGGCGGTGAGCCTGAAGGACTTTGAACAGATCATACAGACCTACAAACGGGTGGGGACCTACTGATCCCCGCAGCCTATCAGACAGTAATTCAAAAAAGAAGGTATACACTTTGAAAATCGTAAGGGAAGACATCCGCAACATCGCCATCATCGCCCACGTAGACCACGGCAAGACCACGCTGGTGGACGAAATGCTCAAGCAGTCCGGCGTCTACCGCGAGAATCAGGAGATCGTGGACCGGGTCATGGACTCGGGCGATCTGGAGCGGGAGCGCGGCATCACCATCATGGCCAAGAACACCGCCGTGCGCTATGGGGACACCAAGATCAACATCGTGGACACCCCGGGCCACGCCGACTTCGGCGGCGAGGTGGAGCGCATCCTGAAGATGGTCAACGGCGTCATCCTGCTGGTGGACGCGGCGGAGGGCCCCATGCCCCAGACCCGCTTCGTACTCAGCCGCGCGCTGGAGCTCGGCCACCGGGTCATCGTCGTCATCAACAAGATCGACCGCCCCGACCAGCGCGTGCACGAGGTGGTGGACGAGGTGTTGGAGCTGCTGATGGACCTCGACGCGACCGACGAGCAGCTCGATTCCCCGATGATATTCTGCTCGGCGCGCCAGGGCACCGCGTCCTTCTCTCCGGAGGTCGTGGGAACGGACCTGCGCCCGCTCTTCGATACGATCATCGACTATATCCCCGCCCCGCGCGACGACGACGGCGAGCCCCTTCAGATGCTCGTCTCCTCCGTCGACTACAGCGAGTACGTCGGCCGCATCGCCATAGGCCGCATCGAGCGCGGCGTCCTGCGCCAGAATCAGGACATAGTCGTCGTAAACGCCCTCAAGCCGGAAATGGCCGAAAAGGCGCGCGCGGTGAGCCTCTACGTGTTCGAGGGCCTTAATAAAGTCCCCGAGACTGAGGTCGCGTCCGGCGACATCGTCGCGCTCTCCGGCATAGGCGACGTCACCATAGGCGACACGATCTGCGCCGCGGGATTCCCGGAGCCGCTGCCCTTCGTCGAGATATCCGCGCCGACCGTCGAGATGACGTTCTCGGTAAACGACAGCCCCTTCGCGGGCACGGAGGGCAAGTTCGTCACCTCCCGCAACATTCGCGACAGGCTCTTCCGCGAGACGCTCAAGGACATGTCCCTGCGCGTTTCCGAGACGGACAGCACCGACAGCTTCAACGTCGCCGGCAGGGGAGAGATGCACCTTTCCATCCTCATCGAGACGATGCGCCGCGAGGGCTATGAATTTCAGGTCTCGCCCCCGCGCGTCCTGTTCCGCGAGATAGACGGCGTAAAATGCGAGCCCGTCGAGCGCCTCGTGGCCGACGTCCCCGAGAGCTGCGTCGGCGCCGTCATCGAAAAGCTCGGCTCGCGCAAGGGCGAGCTCGTCGAGCTCACGCCCGTCGGAAGCCGCAGCAGGCTCATATTCCTCATCCCGTCGCGCGGCCTCTTCGGCTACAGGAACGAGTTTCTGACCGATACCCGCGGCGAGGGCATCATGGCCAGCGTGTTCGAGCGCTACGAGCCCTTCAAGGGCGAGGTGCGCCGCCGTCTGACCGGCTCGCTGGTCTCCTTCGAGACGGGCGAGGCCGTCGCCTACGGCATCTGGAACGCGCAGGACCGCGGCGCCATGTTCATCGGGCCGGGCGTCAAGGTCTATGCCGGCATGGTAGTCGGCGTCTCGCCGAAAAACGAGGACATCGTCGTCAACGTCTGCCGCAAGAAGCAGCTGACGAACATGCGCGCCGCCGGCAGCGACGAGGCTCTCCGCCTCGTGCCGCCGCGCCAGATGAGCCTCGAGCAGTGCCTTGAGTTCCTCGCCGACGACGAGCTCCTCGAGGTCACGCCCAAGAGCCTGCGCCTTCGCAAGCGCGTTCTCGACCATGCGCAGCGCGCCAAAGCCGTCCATAACGCCAAATTGCAAAATAACTGAAAAAGTGCTTGACATCGGGCCTCAACTGAGCTATAATCCATGACGCTGCGGACACTTAGCTCAGCTG
>JAEFAK010000025.1 GCA_016287555.1 Oscillospiraceae bacterium | reverse complement strand
TGATCTGGTCAAAAAACTCCGCCATGGAGCTCCAGTAGGCGAGGTCCTCGCCCATGAAATCCGGGTCAAACGCTTTACGGCACATCTCGTGCCCGAGTTCGCCGCAGCGGCGGGCTATGTCTGCCCAGATGACGCCCTCGTCCTTCGTCTCAAAGATATGATCGCACTGCTGGCGGGCGACGCACATATTGCACGTCTCGACGACCATCTCCGTCTCCAGCCATTCCTCGGCGGGCAGGACGACGTCGGCATAGGCCGTCATGGAGGTCGGATACGTGAAGATGTGGACGATGAGATCGAGTTTGCGGCATGCCTCCTCCCACTTGCCGACCTCGGCGAGGACGCCGAACTTGTTTCCGGAGCGGTCTATCCACGCGCGCGGCTGATAGGGCTCGCCTGTCAAGACGGCGTTCAGTATGCTCGCGGCGTGGCCGCCGTACCATATCGAAAGACCCTTGTGCTCGCGCCCGCCGAGGCGCTTTTTAAGCTGCTCTTCAGGCAGGCACTTCAGCGCGACCGGGACTGGGTAGTTCGGGCTTTTGAGCACGCCGCTTATGCGGAAGCGCTGCATGGCGGCGCCGGGCTTTTCGACGTTTCCCATGAGAAGATCGAGCGTCACGGCGGCCATGGCGGCCTGCTCGGAATTGATGCCCTGATCCGTGGCGACGCCGAGGCAGAGCGAGCTCGGCGTATGCTCAGTATAGAGCCTTATGGCCTTTTCGATATCGGCCGGGTCGAGCAGGCAGAGCTCCGCGGCGCGCTCGAGAGTAAACTCCTCCACTCTCTCCAGCAGGAGCTGAGCGCCGGTCTTATACTGCTTTCCTTCTATCTCATGCCCGCCGAAAAGCTCCGGCTCGAGCGCGTCGTCCCACGGGTAGGCAAGCGGCCTTGCGGAGTTAGTCTTCTTATCCCAGACGAGGGCAGAGGCCGGACCGTCCGGGTGGACGACGAAGCGCGTCCCGCAGTCGACTAGATAGGGCAGATTCGTCCAGCGCAGGACGAAATCCTCATCGTACAGTCTGTTGACGAGTATGTATCTTATCCACGCCATGAGCAGGGCGACGTCGCTGCCCGGACGCACTGGGAGCCATACGTCAGCCTTGGCGGCGTCTGGAGTGAAGCGCGGGTCGACCGCGACGGTCTTCACGCCTTTTTTTCTCAGCTCGGCGACCATTCTCCCGCCCGAGGCCGGGCAGGAATAGGACGGATCCGTCCCCCAGAGGACGAGGGTCTTCAGCGGAGTGTTCTCCGCGTCATAGTATTCAAGGGCGTTGGAATCGGCTATGCTCGAATCCATGCCGCCGTACATCATCGTCGTGGCGAGCACGCGCGGCAGATAGCACTGCGCGCTGCCCGGCTCGAACCAGTTCGGCGTGCCGAAGATGTTGCAGAAGCGGGCGCAGCTCCAGACCTCGGGGTTGCCGCCGCCGCCCGTGCTGCCGAAGACGCACTCCGCGCCGTACTTTTCGCGTATCTCCATGAGCCTGCGCGCGACGATATCGACGGCGTTATCCCACGTCGTGCGCCTCCATTTCCCGCTCCCCCGCTCTCCGACGCGCAGAAGCGGGTATTTGTTGCGGTTCGGGTGGTAGAGCGCATTTATGCCGGAAAGCCCCTTTGCGCAGAGCTTCCCCCTGCTCATAGGGTCGACCGGGTCTCCGCGCAGGGAGACGACGCGGCCGTTTCTGACTGTCGCTATGACGCCGCAGTTGGCTATGCAGGCGCGGCAGGCCGTATGCACCTCATGCTCCTCGTCGCGCACCTCGACCGCGCGCGGAGCGCATCGGGCAAAGCCCGAGAAGCCGCGGATGCATTCGTCGAGGCCCTCTATCGCTATCGGGGATGCGTCGATCTTCGTTTTCGGTTCCAATGTCTGCCTCCTGTCTGCGAGCGGCAGGCCGCTCGGACGTCCGGGCGCTATTGATAAAGCCCGCCCGGTCTGCTATTATTACTGTATGCAGGTACAGGTCTATCGCCGGGCAAGACCGGCGCATCGCGGAAAGGGGTAATATAATGAACATTCCCGAGCAGTTCCTGACTAATCAGACCTTCGATTCTCGCGCCATCGGCTTCAACCGCCAGCTCCTGCCGACCATGATTAACGGCGGAAAGCACGGGGAAACCAACATCGGCTATAAGGTCATGGCGGACGGGAAGGTCTGGGTGAGCCTCTACGGCCCGACGGCGAAGGAGGTCAAGGCCGGCCCGCCGGAAAACCTCGTCTCCCTCACTTTGGAGGAGGACGGGATGTGGACGGGCACGATACAGTATGAGGACCCCGGCCTCAAGCAGCTCATATTCTACGTCGACGGCGTCCGCGTGGTCAACCCTCTCGCGCCGATAGGCTACGGCTGGGGCTACGGCATCAACTATATCGAGGTGCCCGACCCCGAGCAGGACTACATCCTCATAAAGGACGTCCCGCACGGGACGGTCTCGCAGGAATACTTCTATTCCGGGATAACCGGCGAATACGAGTGCTGCTACGTCTACACGCCGCCGGGATACCGAGACGACCTCGAAACGAAGTACCCCGTTCTCTATCTGCAGCACGGCGGCGGAGAGAACGAGGCCTGCTGGACGCATCTCGGCAAGGTCAACTTCATCATGGACAACCTGCTCGCCGAGGGCAGAGCCGTCCCCTTCATAATCGTCATGAACAACGCCATGATGCAGGTCAACACGGACGGCGAGCCGCGTCTGGACAACAGCCGCTTCAACGACATGGTCATAATAGACTGCATCCCGTTCATCGAGTCGCACTACCGCGTCATCTCCGACAAGAAGGCCCGCGCCGTGGCCGGGCTCTCCATGGGCTCGCTGCTCTCCGGCGAGATGATCATGGCGCATTACGACGTCTTCGGCTCGGCCGGGCTCTTCACGGGCTATACCTACCCCGTCATCAAGGGCAGCAGCAGGTCGCAGGCCGATCAGCTCAAGGCCCTCGACGACGCGGAGAAGTTCAACCGCGAGGTAGACCCCTTCTTCGGCGCGATAGGCGATCACGAAGTCTCGCTGCCGCTTTTTGAAAAAGAGCGCGAATACTGCAAAGCCAAGGGGATCAACTATATACAGAAGATCTATCCCGGATACCACGAATGGCGCGTCTGGAGAGCCGCTTTCCACGACTACGCCCAACTTGTATTCAGAGCGCTGTAACACTGTACGTTCCGTACTCATTACCCTGCCGCGTTTTCCTCCCGGAAGCGCGGCAGGGTAATATTATGTCAACTTATTTCCGCTTTTTCGCTTCTATCAGTTCATAAGCTTTGTTCATCGCTTCGGCGGACTGACACGGCACGTCCGGCTCTATCGGCTGACCCGACTTGGTCTCGTCTATGCGGAACCAGCGCTTATATGACACCGAGAATCGCAGCCCGGAATTCGGCGCGACAAAGTTCAGGGTGTCGCCGTATGAATCGGGCAGGTTGCCGGAGGCCTCGCCTATGAGCGTGCCGAGGCCGTTATCTTCGACAAGCATGGCAAAATCCATCGCGGCGCTGTACGTTCTCGTATCCGTCAGCACGTACAGGTCGCCGGAAAAGCCCGCTCCGAGCTTTTTGTTATGGTTAAAGCCCTTTTTGTTTTTAATGAGCATGTTCCCGATCCTGACGTGCGACGGCCATCCGTAATAGCCGTCTATGTCGAGGTATCTGATGAACTCGTTGGCACAGAGCGAACTGCCGCCGCCGTTGCCGCGCAGATCTACGATTACGCTGTCGCAGCCGGCTGCGTTGATCTGTTTAAAAAAAGCCTCTACGGCCGCCCAATACTCCGAGTTATAGTCGCAGGAGCGGAGCGCAAAAACGCCGACACCTTTATCTGCGTCTATCCTGTAAGACCATGGCTCTTCGCTCCCTGCAGCGGCCCGGCCGCTCACGTTTTTAAGCGTGACTAACTTATGCTCGCGGTCAAGCTCGCCGGAGGCCGCCTCATAGGTGAAAACGACGCCGTCGGTCGTATCGACGCCTATCCACGTCAGATAGGTCTTGCTGATCAGCACGTTCGCCTCGAAGATCGCGCGGGCGTAATCTTCCGTCTCATATTGGTACAGCTCGCAGAAGCGCCCGAATACGTCCTCGGTCGGCTCGCAGTTTATCTTAACGGGCGGTCCGTACTGCCTGAGCTGCCCGAAGTCGTCGATATACATGCTCACCTTCGGATCGGCCCAGACCTGAGTGTGCCCGTCCCCGAGCTCATGGAGGATGCGCGAAACGGCGCGCCATTCCTCGAGCACGCTGACGCTGTCCCCGGAGGCGTTTATTGCTTCCATCTCGGCAAGGTACTGAGCTTCTGTCGCCGCGACGCGGGCGTTATTCTTTTCGAGCCACGCGGGGTGACGGCTCCTGAGCATCTTCATGACGTATTCAACGTCCTCGCGGGCCTGCTCACTTGTCAGAACGGAATCCAATTCAAGCGTCGGCTCGCCGCCGCGCGAAGTACCGCGATATGGGTCGAGCCGGAGTTTATAGATTCCAAACACAGCGAGCGCCGCGAGGAGCAGGGCGCACACGGCAATAATGGCGGCTTTGATACCTTTTTTCATTATGGCATTTCCCTTCAAAAAGCGAGCCGGGGCAGCGACGCCCCGGCTCTCATGCTGATGAATGATCAGAAGGTATGCTCGGCGCGGGAGATTATATCGTTCTGCATGGCCTCGGTCATGTCGACGAAGTAGGCCGAATAGCCCGCTATGCGCACGACGAGGTTATGGTAGTCCTCCGGGTGCTCCTGCGCGGCGCGCAGCGTCTTGGCGTCGACGACGTTGTACTGGCACTCCATTCCGCCCTTTTCAAAGTACGCCCGCGTCATGTCGCGCAGCTTGTGGACGCCGTCGTCGCCCCGAAGCGCGGTCGGGTGGATCTTGAGGTTGACCGCCATGCCGTCGAGATAGCGGGAATGGTCGAAGCAGCAGGAGGACGTAAAGACGGAGGTCGGGCCGTTGAGGTCTCTCCCCTGCGCGGGGCTCATCGCGTCGGCTATGGGCTCGCCGGTCTTGCGCCCGTCGGGCGTGGCCCATGTTATCTCGCCCTGCGCGACGTGGTCCGCGGCGCCGAACATGCCGCATTTATAGACCTTGCAGCGCTTGTTGTGGAAGGCGCGGGTTATGCCGTAATAGAGGTCCATGACCCATTTAAGCTCCTCGTCGGCGTAGGGATCGGCGTTGCCGTAATGCGGGACCTCGTTGAGCACCTGCTGGCGCAGGACCTCGTAGCCCTCCCAGTTGGCGAGGACGGCGTCGAGAAATTCCTTCGCACTGACGAGCTTTTTGTCGAAGACCATGTACTTGATGGCGGTGATGCTGTCGGCAACGGTCGCGAGGCCGGTCGCCGTCCCGCCGTAGGAATTGTATTTCGCTCCGCCCGCGGAGACGTCCTTACCGGACTCCATGCAGCCGACGGTCGATATCGAGAGGTTCGGATAGGGATAAAGCCGCGTGAATTCATGCTCGGCGTAGTTATTCAGCGTCGCCGACCATGTGAGCATCCAGCGCGCGAGCTTTTCGAGCGCGGCGCGCACCTCGTCGATGGACTTCATCTCATAGAGATAGCCCGAGCGAGCGCATTCCGGCGCCTGACGGCCGTTCATGGGATTGATGCCGTTATTGATAGCCATGGTGATCGCGATGGACCAGTAGATGCCGTTGTGGCCCATGGCGGAGCCGTTCGGCGCAGGATAGTCGTTGCCGGAGCCGGTTATCTCCTGGCAGCCTATGAAGGCATAGTCGCGCGCGTCCTCCAGCGAGAATCCGAGCTCGCGGATTATGCCGGGGATGATGACGTCGTCATTCTGCAGAAGCGGCAGACCTCCGACGCGCATCGACGTCGCGAGCGCCGCGTCCCATATCTCGGGGCCAGTCTTGCTGCTCGTGCGCAGGGAGACGGTCGGCTCATGCAGCTGCAGTCTCGCTATGGATTCGAGGACCATGAACGAAACGGGATTTGTCGCATCCTCCCCCGTCTCGGGAATGAGGCCGCCTATGGTCGTATGCTGGCCGATATGGCCTATGCCGGCGGTCTGCGCGGCCTTGCCGAAGCCGCCGCCGAAGAAGATATTGAGCTTGAGGAAGAAGGCGTCGACGAGCTCCTGCGCGTATTCCTTGGTTATCGTGCCCTCTTCGAGTTCCTTTTTGAGATACGGCCAGACGAGCTGGTCGAAGCGGCCCATGCTCGTCACGCCCGGCCCGTTGTCGACCATGAGGAAGAGATGATAGAGCATGACCTGCTGGCAGGCCTCCCAGAACGTTCGGGCGGGCTTCTCGGCTATCCATTCGAGGCTATCGGCCATTTTGGAGAGCTCGGCAGCTCGCTCCGGCGTCGGGGCCGTCTTCGCCTTTTCGGCGGCTATCTGCGCATAGCGGCGGGTAAGCGTTATGGCCCCGTCGCAGGCGACGGTCGCAGCTTTATAGAAGAGGTATTTGTCCATATCGTCGCCCATGACGTTGCCCTTGCGCTCGTCGAGCCAGTCCTGAGCCTGCTTTCTGATGTCTCCGTAGCCTCTTTTGAGTATGGTCTGGAAGCCCGGTGTCAGGTGGCCAGGCATGGAGAGCACGGGGAAGCCGCCCGGCCTGCCGTAGGTGCAGGCGACGAGGCTGAAAAGCTCCTCCGCTCCATCGGGCAGCCACTGCTCGGGCCTTATCCCGCCGTATTCCTGCGCCTGCTGCCGGGATATCTCGCGCAGCTTTTTGAGCTCCTCGGGCGAGACGGCGAGCTTCTGATGAGAATAGAGCGGGTCGTCGTCAGGCGCGTGATGCAGCCCGTCGGCCTCGATGGGCCATGTGTTCTCGATGTCGGCCGAGAGCCACATCCTGCCGCTCGAGCCGCCCCAGTGCTTCCCGCCGAGGTCGCCGACGAAGTACTCGTCCTCCTCTATGTCCATGGGCATATTGGATATGACGAAGAGGGACTCCATCGGCTTTCTGATAACGGGCGGGAAGTTGCGGTATTTCGCGGTCGCCTCCGCCTTGATGCGGAGCTTTTCCGAATCGGCGATAATGAGCCTGTCTCTGACTTTGTCGCGCATCCTCGCGATGCGGTCGGTCACGGGGCTGAACTGATACATGTGCGTGCTCCTTTCCGGTTTTGGTCATATAAGCGCAAGCTCCCGTCCGCAGAGGCTGCGGGCGGGAGCTTCGATGATCACTTGAGGAGGCCTTCCTCGCGCATGAGCTTTTCAAGCTCGGAGACGGCCGTCTCGAGCTGCTCGATGCTGTGGGTGGAGGAAATGGTGAAGCGCAGCCTGCTCTCGCCCATGGGGACGGCGGGATACATGGCGGGGGGCACGAAGACGCCCTTTTCAAGGAGCTTCGCGGAGAGCTTGGCGGCGTCCGCGTCGGAGCCTATCATGATGGGCACGATGGCGCTCTCGCCGGCGAGGCAGGTATTCATGCCGCACTCCTTGGCGCGCCTGACGAAATAGGCTATGTTCTCATGCAGCTTGGTGACGGCGCTGTTGTCGCGGCGGATGATCTCTATCGCCTTCTTGCAGGCCGCAGCCAGCGGAGGCGCGATGCCGGCCGTGAACACGAAGCCGTTCATGCTGTATTTGAGGTACTCGATGATCTCCTTCTTCGCGGCGACGTACCCGCCGCAGGTGCCGAGCGCCTTGGAAAGCGTGCCGTACTTGATGTCGATATCGTCGGGATCGAGGTGGAAATAGTCGTCGCAGCCGCCGGCATTGTCGCCTATGACGCCGCCGGAATGGGCCTCGTCGACCATGAGGAAGCACTTATACTGCTTCTTGAGCCTGACGAACTCGGGGATGGGGGCTATGTCGCCGTCCATGCTGTAGACGCCCTCAACGATGATGAGGACCTTGTTGTACTTGCCCTCGACCTTCCTGAGGATGCTCTCGAGCTGGGCGAGGTCGTTGTGCTCGAAGGCCTTGCTGTCGGCATTGGAGAGCCTGATGCCCTCCGTCAGGGAGTTGTGGGACAGCGCGTCATAGACGATGAGGTCTCCCTCGCGCGCGAAGCAGCTGACGAAGGCGACGTTGGTCGCCCAGCCGCCCGTGCAGACTATGGCGTCCTCGGTGTGCTTCCATTCGGCTATGTCGTGCTCGAGCTCCTGATAGAGCGTCTTTTCGCCGGCGAGCAGACGCGCGCCGGAAGCGGACGTGCCGTATTCCCTGATGGCGTCGATGGCGGCCTGCTCCGTCTCCGGATTGCCGGACATGCCGAGGTAGTTATACGAGCCGAGGTTGATGACGGACTTTCCGTGGATCGTGGACACGTCGCGCACTACGCTGTCGTGCGGGATGAAATAGGGATTGAAGCCGTCTCTGAAGGTCGCGGCCATCCTTATTTTTATCTCTTTGTATTCGCGGGACTCGGCGAAATCGGTTATCCTCGTTGTGCCCTCGGCGGCCTTGCTCTCGGCCGGGGCGCCGGTATCGAGGCCGTGGAGCACGGCGTATATGTACTTAGCGGCCTTCTCGGTGTCGGTAAGTCTGGAGGCGTCGGTATCGAGGATGACGACGCCGTACTTTTCCTCTATCTCAGCCACGCAGCAGGAGATATCGAGGCTGTCCATGCCGAGGTCCTCGACGAAGGCGTCCGTATCGGACATGGCGGCCTTTTCCTCGTCGGTGTAGTTGAGCGACTCGGCGACGATGTTGCGCACGGTCGCCTTGATCTCGCTGAGTTCCTTCTCGTCCATCTCAGGCTCGGCGGCCGCCGCCTTTACGTTCTCCTGCGTCTTTTCCGCCTTTCTGAGCTTGCCGGAGAGGGGCAGCTCCTCAAAGTCCGCCAGGCTGGCCTTGAGCTTCTGGCGCATGACCTTCATGCTCCCGGAAATGGGGAGCTCGGCGCTGCTCAGGTAGGCTCTCGTTACCCTCTCGCCTATGGGCAGGGACTCGTTTATCTTTCTTATCGCATCGAGGTACGCCTTCTCGTCATAGCCGTCGGCGGGCTGGGAGACGATGGCGACGTCCTCGTAGCTTCCGTTTTTGACGCCGAGCAGGCAGGACTTGGCTATGCCGGGCAGCTCGGAATAGAGATCCTCTATCTCGTCGGGATATATGTTCTCGCCCGAGGCGTTGATGATGACGTCCTTGACGCGGCCGCAGACGAACAGCCCGTCCGGCGTCCTCTTGACGACGTCGCCGGTAGCAAACCAGGCGGACTCGTCCCTCGGGACTATCTCGCCGTTTATCATGCTGGCGGAGTAGAGCGCGCCGCCGCGGATGAAAAGCTCGCCCTCGTCGGTCGTGCCGTCGCCTATCCTGTATTCGGTCAAAGAGAACGGCTCGCCTATGCTGCCCTTTTTGCGCTGCTCGGGATCGAGCGACTTTTCGACGGCTATGATGCCCGTCTCGGTCATGCCGAAGCCGTTGCAGAGCGGATAGCCGATATCGTTGAGTATCTCCAGCGTCTCCGCGGGAACGTGGCCGCCGCCGGTTATCATGGAGCGGATCTTCGTCCCGAGGGTCTTCTTCTTTATGACGTACTTGACGAGCGGACTGAGCTTTTTGCCGTCGAGCTTCTTTCTGATGCCCGTCGCGAGCGCGTTGAAGAAGATGGGCACGCAGTAAAGATGCGTCACGCCGTGCCTCGAGCAGGTCCCGAGAATGGTCTGGACGGCCTTGTCGCGGCAGAATACGAGCACCTTGCCCGTGCAGGCGTAGAGCAGGTAAACGACCGAGAAGCCGAACACGTGGTGGAACGGGAGAAAGGCCAGCAGCTTGCAGGGCTTGCCCTCGATAAAGGGCATATCGGGATTTATCTTCTTCGCCTCGTCGAAGCTGAGGATATGGTTGGCTATGGTCCGGGCGTTATAGAGGAAAATGCGGCTGTTGCCGGTCGTGCCGGAGGTGCAGAGGGCTATGTACTCGCCCCATCTCTCCTCGCCGGGCTCGCCTCCCGCGAGCACCTCGGCCGCGTCGATGAATTCAAGCGGGCTGCCTGCCACGGGCCTTGCCGCGACGTAGCTCGTCGCGCGGGCCTCGGCCATTATGGAATTGAGCTGCTCCGGTCTGGAGGCGGGGTTGAGCAGCAGCGGCGTCTGCCCGGACATGAGGATGCCCCAGAGCAGTACGGGCCAGTCCATGCAGGTATCGTATATAAGGCCGACGACGTCGCCGGCGGGTCTTTTCTTCTCCATCACGCCGCATGCCGCAAGGGACATGTCGATATACTCCCTGTACGTCCTGCTGACGACGTTGTCGTTCTTGTCGCTGACCTCGGCGGCGGTATCGTCCGCAAACTGCTCCATCATATGAAACATGCCGCAGTAGGTCGGATCTTTTCTCAGTGCTTCAAGAGTGTTCTGCCATACGTTTTTCGCCATTGAAAGAGCCCCCAATATCTTTTTTCTCCGCTCAAGCGGCTATCTGAGCCGGGGAACGTATACTTCTCCCCGATTATATTCTGACTTTTATACTATACTCCTTCGGCACTTCAAATTCAAGCCCGGATTTGCCTGCGGCGCCTATCCTTCCCTCTGTCGGGACACCCGCGCTTTTCGCAAGGAACCTCTTGCGCTCGGCGGAAAAGCGTTATATAATTCGGTTAAAGACAATAAATCAACTAAGGAGGAACATATAATGTCCGGTATCGAAAAAGTCGTCGAATTTCTCGACAAGGCCAAGACTTTCTATTTCCTGACCACCGACGGCGATCAGCCCAGGGGCCGCCCCTTCGGCTTCAAGATCGTCTACAACGGCAAGCTTTATTTCGGCTGCGGCACCTTCAAGAACGTCTTCAAGCAGCTCGTCGCGAACCCCAGAGTCGAGGTCCTCGCCGTCAACGGCATGGACTTCATGCGTTATGACGGCAAAGCCGTCGTCGTCAAGGACGAGGGCCTTCTCGCGGCTGTCCGCGAGGCCAACGCCAACCTCATGGGCATGTACGACAAGAACGGCTGGGAGATGGGCCTGTTCTATCTCGAGGGAGGCCACGCCGAGATCCGCGGCATGATGGAGCTCAAGGAGGAGTTCGACGTCTGACTCCTTTCCCAATGACGTCAAGGACCGCCTGCACGACCTGCAGGCGGCCCTTTTTTTATTATGATCTCTGTGATAATATATAAGAAGGATCGTTTCGCCCCTTATTTCACCGACGGCGAGGACATGAATGGACAGGACGCCCTTTTTCTCAAAAAACAGAGCCTTTTACAAGGCGTTTTTCTCCATGATGGCGGTAGTCGCGCTGCAGAACCTCGTCGCCTACTCCGTCAACATGGCGGACAACGTCATGCTCGGGCGCTACAGCCAGGAGGCGCTTTCCGGCGCGGCGACGGTCAACCAGATATTCTTCATCGTCCAGCAGTTCGCCCTGAGCTTCGGCAACGCGCTCGTCGCCGTATCGTCGCAGTACTGGGGCGAGAAGCGCACCGGGCCGCTCAGAACGCTGACCGGCGTCACGCTCAAGCTCTCGGCAGCGGTCGCGGTCGTCATAGTCGTCCTCTGCCTCGCCATCCCCGGCCCGCTGCTGAGCCTCTTCACCTCCTCCCCCGCCATAATCGCGGAGGGGAAAAAGTACCTCGCGATCATCGTATGGACCTTCCTGCTCTTTATGATATCGCAGGTGCTCATGGCGGCGCTCCGCTCGGTCGGGACGGTCAGGATATCGTTTTATATCTCCGTCGTCTCGCTCGTCGTCAACGTCGGGATAAACTACGTCCTCATCTTCGGAAAGCTCGGCTTCCCGCGCATGGGGATAACCGGCGCCGCCATAGGAACGCTCATAGCCCGCGCAGTCGAGCTTGTCATCGTCCTCTGGTACGTCGCTTTCCGCGAGAAGAAGGTCAGATTTTTCGGAAAGGGCACGTTCGCGCGCGACAGGGCCCTCTTCCGCGACTATATCCGCATCTATATCCCGATAATGTGCGCCTCAGTCCTCTGGGGCTTCTCCGTCCCCATACAGACGGCGATACTCGGCCACCTCTCGGCGGACGCGATAGCGGCCAACTCCGTCGCGACGACGTTCTATCAATACCTGAAGGTCATCGTCATGGCCGTCTCCTCGACCTCGGCGGCGCTCATAGGCAAGGCCATAGGCGAGGGCGACCTCGGCGAGGTCAAGGCCGAGGCGAGGACGATGTCCGTAATCGACGTCGCCATAGGGCTAATCCTCGGCGCGGCCCTCGTCGCACTGAGGCGACCTCTGCTGAGCCTTTACAGCCTTGAGCCCTCCGCCATGGAGCTCTCGGACACGCTCATCGTCATCATGGGCTTCGTCATGGTCGGCATGTCGTATCAGATGCCGGTCAGCTTCGGGTTGATCATGGGCGGCGGCGACGGGAAATTCACGATGAAAATGAACCTCATCAGCACCTGGGCGATAGTCACGCCGCTGTCTTTCATGGCGGCGTTCTGGTGGAAATGGCCGGTCTGGCTGGTCGTCATCGTCGTGCAGTCGGACCAGATATTCAAGTGTCTGCCGACGTTCATCCACTTCAGAAAATACGGCTGGATAAAAAAGCTCACGCGCCCCGACGCCTGACTTCTTTCGCCCGCTTTTGAGCATGATATACCAAACCCATTCAAGGAGGCAATCAAAATGAAACGCATCATCGCATTCGCTCTCGCCGCCCTGCTCCTTCTCGGACTCGCAGGCTGCGCCAAAACTCCCGCGCCGGCTCCCACGGCGGAGCCGACGTCTGCGCCCGCGCCGACCCCTACGCCGGAGCAGTTCCGCTTCACGCGCGAGAACTTCCCGCGCCTCAACGGCTCGACGGCCATGGTCCCGCTCGGGCAGGCCATAGCGAGCGTCATGCTCGGCGAGACGCGCGAGCAGGTCGCGGACCTTACCAATTTCTCGCGCACGACGCAGTCCTACCGCGAGCTCATGTGGGGGCAGGCCGACCTGCTCATATCCGGCGCGCCGCCGCAGGGCATATACGACGAGAAGGAGGAAAACGGCTTTGAATGGGATATCTCCCTCTTCGCGGTCGACGGCCTCGTCTTCGTCGTCAATGAGTCGAACCCCGTGGATAACCTCACGACGGAGCAGATACAGGGCATTTACAGCGGAAAGATAACCAACTGGAAGGAGGTCGGCGGCGACGACGTCGAGATAGTCCCCTTCCAGCGCAACGAAGAGGCCGGCAGCCAGACGGCCATGAAAAAGCTCGTCATGGGCGATATCCCGCTCATGGAGGCTCCCGCCGAGTACGTCTCCGGCGCCATGGGCGACCTTGTCAAGGTCGTCGCCTCCTATAACGACTCCGCCGCGGCGATAGGCTACACCGTCTATTACTACGCGCACGATATGAAGATGGCGGACGGGCTCAAGATCATCGCCGTCGACGGCGTACAGCCGAGCGCGGAGACGATACGCTCGCGCGAATACCCCTTCATAAACGACTCCTACGTCGTTATAAAGGCCGGGCTGCCCGACGACGACCCGGCGAAGATACTCTATGACTGGATCCTCAGCGACGAGGGGCAAAGGCTCGTCGCCCACGAGGGCTACGTCAGCATCAGGGACGTGGGATGAAAAGGCTCATAGCGGCGCTCGCGTTGCTGGCTTTGCTGATGCTTTCCAGCTGCGGAGCTTCGCCGCAGCCTGCCCCGACGCCGACGCCCGCTCCAACGCCGACTCCCTCCGCCGAGCCTTTCTCCCCCGTCTGGACGGACTGGTCGAAGCTGGAGCCCTACGAGGCGGCGACGCCCGTCTATACCCTTCATGCGGGATACTGCGGCGAAGGACCGTTCCGTGCGAGGGACGATTACGGCGTGCTGCTGCCCTATGTCGGCAAGTATGCGTCTATTGACATTATGTACTCGGTCTTGCCGACGATCCCGCTCTACGGAATTGTGACCGCCAGGGGGGAGGTCGTCACAGACCCCGTTTACGCCCGCCTGAACATGTTCGATGATTTCATCGTCCTCTACCGCGGCGACCCGGACGGGCTCGCCGAACCAGACGTCTTCGGAGCCTACTCCCGCACGATCATCGCTCCGGACGGAAGC